>JBHLNY010000019.1:0-22385 GCA_048941065.1 Promethearchaeota archaeon | reverse complement strand
ATTGAAAAAACATTCTTTTGCAGTTTCATAATCACTTAAGTCCAGATAAGAAGTTCCTAAAGACCTATAAATTTTTGCTGCTTTTTTATATAACATAGCATTGTATAATTGATTTGCTTTATTTAGCAATTTTACATTATCTTTCCCCATTTTGAACTCACACAAATAAGAAATTAAAAATAATTTTAAATCAATTTTAAAATAAAAAATTAAAAGAAATATATAAATTATTAAATATTTTAAAAATTTTAATTTCCCGAATCCCTTGCTAGGTTAGTCTTTTTATGACTATAGTTTTCTCACAAAAGTCATTCTATTCGGTTTTTTTCTTTTTTTGTTTATTGGAATCCTTATTTTTTTCTTCTAATAATGATTCTTTTATAGGGTTGCTGCCTAAATTCTCAATAATTTCTGAAATTCTGGTCATTTCCTCTTGAAATCTTTGACCCTCTGCCGCACTACAATGAAACATTTGAATTCTATCAGGTGAAAGTCCAGTAGTTTTTAAAATCTCTTTAACATAATTTACATTTCTTTCTGCTACAAGATTTCCAGTTTCATAGTCACATTCTCCCTCATATCATCCAGCTACGATAATACCATCAGCTCCCTTTCCAATTGCACGCATTATTAAACTTGGAGTTACTCGGCCTGTACAATTTATTCTTACAGGTCTAATTGTAGTGGGATACTGGGCTCGAATTGTCCCTGCCATATCAGCACCTCCATATCCTCATTTCCAACATAGAAATGCCACTATTTTTTTACTTTTACTTTCAGTGATTTTTGCCACCTCCTTAAATCTCCTCTAAAATTGCATCAATTTGTTTTTCATATTGAGGTTCTCGATAATACCGTAGAGTTATCGCTTCTGAAGGGCAATTAGCCAAACAAGTTCCACATCCTCTACATAATATCTCGTTTACTTCAGCTCCATCATCCATCACCTGTAACGCATCATAAGGACAATTTAACTCACATAAACCGCACTTAGCACATTTTTCTTTGTCAACCGCAGCGCGAATTAATTTTATCCTATAAATTTCTTTTCCCATTAATCTTGAAAGTGATGATGCCGCGCCTCTCCCTTGAGTAATTGACTCAGCTATAGATTTAGGACCTTGAGAGACTCCCGCTAGGACAATACCTGGAATTTTTGTATCTATTGGATTTAATCTTGAATGAAATTCTTTAAAAAACCCATCCTGACTAGTTTCAAGCTTTAAGATTTTTTGAAGCTTATGGATACCTTTCGCTGGAACCATAGACGCAGATAAAATTACTAGATCATATTCAAGTTCTTTTATTCCCAATGATTCTCTTAGAGTATTTTGAATAATAACCTTAATATTATGAGTATCAGGATCTTCTTTTAGCTTAGAAACGTTAGTTCTAATGTATCGAATACCCTCTTTTCGTGACGCAGTAAAATATTCCTCATAATCTTTGCCAGCAGCTCTTATATCCATATATGCTACATCAATTTGAGTATCAGGATAATGTTGTTTAATTAGTTTTGAGTTTTTAATTGCGATCATACAACAAACTCCCGAACTACAATACGTATTTTTGTTTAAATCTCTTGAACCTACACATTGAATAAATAGAACCCTTTTCGGTATCTTGCCGTCAGAAGGCCTTACCAGATGCCCAACTGTAGGTCCATTAGGAGCTAAGATTCTTTCTAGTTTCAATTCTGTAATTACATTTGGATATATATTGTATCCTAGGTACCCTGTTTCAGGTTCATATTCATCCCACCCTGTTGCTATAAGAATTGATCCCACCTTCAAATTAACGACATCATCTTGTTGATCAAAATCAATGGCATCTAATTCACAGGCTTTCTGGCATAACCCACATTTAATGCATTGATTCATATCTATTTGAGCTATAGAAGGGACCGCTTGGGGAAAAGAAACATAGATAGCCTTTCTTGGATTTAATCCTTCATTGAATTCATCATATCCATAAACTGGGCAAGGTTCCATGCAAGCTCCACATCCATTACATTCATTTGTAACATATCGTGCCTTTTTCCTGATTATTATATTAAAATTACCAACAAATCCGGATATATCTTCCACTTCACTATAAGTATAAAGATTCACTCTAGGAGTTCTCGCCGCTTGAAGCATAACTGGTCCCAGAATTCATATACTACAATCATCTGTAGGAAAAGTTCGGTCTAACAATGCCATTTTTCCACCTATAGTGGGATTCTTCTCAACTAGATGGACTTCAAATCCCTGTTCTGCTAAATCAATGGCAGCCGTTAAACCGGCAACACCTCCACCAATTATTAATGCCTTTTGAGTAATATCCACCTCTTTAACTAAAATTTTCTCTAAGGTAGCAGCTCTAGCAACTCCAGATCGAATAGCATCTTCAGCTACCTGTTGAGCTCCAACTTTATCATTTCTATGTACAAAACTTGCATGTTCTCGAATATTTACAAATTCTAAATATGAAGGATCTAATCCCATAGCTTCTAAGACACTTTGAAATACGGGTTCATGTGTTTTCGGTGAGCATGATGCCACTACTAATCTATTTGCATTATTTTCAATCATATTTTCCTTTATGAACTCAGCGCCCGGTTCTGTACAAAGACTTATATAATCAGAAGCTCCTACAACATTAGGCAATGTTTTTGAAAATTCAACTAAAGAAGCACAATCTATTATTTCTGCTATATTTATACCTCACTGACAGACAGCAACATAAATTTTCGGTACTTCTCCGATTTCTTTAACTTCATCGTGTTTTGTTTCTACCATTGCATATCAATCCTTTACCTTTTTTTTGATTGTCCTCCAAAATTATGTATTATTTTTTCTGGTTTAATTATAAAACTAAATATTATATTTTAATTAAATAAATTTAAATCAAAAATGTTTCTTATATCTTTTATAATATAGTTAGTTAAAAATGATTTTAAAATTAAACTTGAATAAGCAAAATTTTACTTATTATTGATGAAAAAATGCTATTTATGATATTGCAAAATGGAACCTCCAATGCAGACGCAATCAGACAAATAATTTTTTTGGTAATCTTGTTAGTTGGAGATATATTTCTTTTAAAACTTTTCTTGATAATTACAAAAGCAGAATCAAAAAGAGATATTAGATGGGTTGCTATTAGTTTTTTAATCCAATTTGCTTTAATATTCTTTATTTGTCTTCCATTATTTTTAGTAGGTCTTACTGGAGGATTTGATGAGCGGGGACCAGATCCAGGAGTAATTATCCCCTTTATTGTACTTTCTATATTTATTGATTTAAATCTAATTAATGTAATTCATAAAATTGGAATTAAACGATCAATCCTTGTTGCATTCTTTATTTCAGCCCCAATTATAGCTTCAATGTTCATTTTAGGACCATTACTTGCAAATCCGCCTGATTTTTTCTAAACCTTTCTTAAAGTCCAATCTCTTTATTTATTTTTTTATTCATGTTGATAATTTCATCTCTAGCAGCTTCGCCAAATTTTTCGGGAGGATATTCTTTATTATTATAATATGCGTAAATCACTCCACGAGAAGAATTAACAATTCCTCCTAATCCACTTTCTTTAAAACCATATTTAATATCTTTTGCTTGGGCACCCTGCACTCCATAGCCAGGGATTAATATAAAAGAATTCTCTACTATTTCTCTAACTCGTTTTAATTCATTTGGATAAGTAGCACCTACCACAACACCTAAATTATGAAAACCTGATTGTTCTTTTTTAAGATTTATTCCCCACTTATGGACCAGACGTGCCATTTTAATATAATTTCTTTCTAGTTTTATAGATTCTTTTTTAATTTCTGTTAGTGAATTAGGAACATTTTCGATTTTAGCGCTAAATAGATCTTGAAATTCAAAACTACTTGGGTTTGAAGTTTTTACGATAACAAATAAACCTTTTTCTTTATAATCTAAATATGGTTTAATTCCGTCGATTCCAAAATAAGCATTTATCGTAGATGCATCTGCTTTATAAATTTGATAAGTCGCATCAGCATAAGCTTTTGATGTACTGCCTATATCATTACGTTTTGAATCTAAAATAACTAACAAACCATTTTTATGAGCGTATTTAATTGTTTCCTTTAAAGTATTTAAGGCTTCATATTTCTCATAAAAAGCGATTTGTGGTTTAATAATAGGAATTAAATCATAAGTATTTTCAATTAATTCTTTATTAAATTCTAAAATAATTTTGTCAGAGTGTTTATATTCTTCAATTAAATATTTTGGAATTTCTCCTTCTCTATCCATTCTAGGATCAAGTCCCATACAAACAACGCTTCTTTTTTCTCTGATTAATTGAATTAAACTTTCAATAAAGTGCATAATGAGGATAAATTCATTTTTAAGTATTATAACTAAAATTGATAAAAAAAGATAATCGTTTTTAATCTTCGAATTGTTCTATAATATTATAAATTTCTTCAATGAGATTATCTAATTTAATAGTTTTTTGATCTTCAGTTTCCATATTTCTAACAGTAACTTCATTTTCTTCCATTTCTTTTGGACCAATAATTAAGGTAATTAATACTCCTAGATCATTTGCTCTACTTAATTGATTTTTTAAATTCTTAAATCGGTAATCAATTAAGCAAGGAAAATCTTCATTACGAATAATATTAGCTATTTTAAAGGTATATACAGATACTTCCTCGTTAGTAGATGCGATATAAATTGTATCGGTATAATCTTTCTCTTTAATTTCTTCTGGAATTAAATTATACGTTCTTAAAAACAAGGAAAACATATAAACTCCCATACCAAATCCTGTTCCTGTTATTTTTTCATCTGAAAATATTGATAATAAATCATCATATCGACCTCCTCCGAAGATACTCCTTATATTTTCTTTTCCGGTATCAAATACTTCATAAATAATTCCTGTATAATAATCAAGACCTCTTACTGTCCCTGAAGAGAAAGTACAATAATTAATAATATCCGCTTCATTTAATAATCGTTCAAAATTAATTAGCTCAAGATATCCTTCAGATATATAAAATTCTTGCGGGATTTTATCAAATTTATTTAATAATTCATTAACATTCTTAGAATCTTTTAATTTTAATATACCTTGTATGATAAATTCATTTTGAAATGTACCAACCACATATTTTTCAAATTCACTTTCTTCCATTTTATCTGATTTATCTAATACTTTGTAAACAATTGGTAATTTATCTTCACTTACGTTAAGTATAAGTCTACAAACTGAATCCATAAATCGCCGACTATTATAATAAATTTGAAATTGATCTGAAGTGGCTCCAAACTCAGTAAATATATCTATAATTATATTAAATATCTCGAGATCAGCATAAAGACTCTCCTCACCTAAAATATCTATGTTAGGCTGCTTAAATTCCCTTCGACGCCCTTTCTGAGGTCTTTCATATCTAAAACATGTTGGTATTGAATACCATCTAATGGGTTTTTTGAGTTCTTGACTTTTTTTTGCCACCATTCGAGCTAAAGAAGGTGTAAGCTCTGGGATCAATATAAATCTTTCTCCTTTTTTCTTTTCGACAATAAATGATTGTTGATTAACTAATTCGTCCGAAGATTTAGCAGCAAAAATTTCGATTGGTTCTAATTGTGGGGTTTCATATTCTTCATAACAATATCTCTCTGCAACATCTCTTATTATATTAATTATCCAATTAACCTCACGTAAATCTGATGGGTAATAATCATCCATTCCTCTAAGGGGTTCTTTAGAAAATTTCTTGGACATCCAAAACCACGAAATTACTTTATTTAGAATTAAATTTAAAAAAGAAAGTTAACAAATATTTTTTACGATTTAACAATAATCTTTTTCTAAATTCTTATATGTAATTAAATTACTTATTAATAGAATTTTAATTGCGATTTAACTAACTGTCAGGAGTGATATTAGTGTCCCCAGAGGATATTTATGAGGAAATATCAATGGCTATTATAAATATGGATGAAGAAAAAGCCTTTAGTTATGCGAATAAAGCAATTAAAGAAAATATGAATTTGCTTGAGGTTGTTGAAAAAGGATATGCCGCTGGAATCCGGAAAGTTGGAGAGTTGTGGGAAGAAGGTGAATTTTTCTTACCTGAGTTAATGAGAGGAGCACAAATAATGCAAAATTGTTTAGATCTTCTAATTCCACATCTTCAAAAAGGATCAAAAAAGATTTCGCTAGGCACAATTGTAATAGCTACAATTGAAGGAGATATTCATTCGATCGGAAAAACTATTGTAGCCACAATGTTGAGAGCTTATGGTTTCGAGGTTTACGATTTAGGAGCAGATGTTCCTGCTGAAAAAATTGTTGATGTTGCTATTGAAAAGGATGCAGATATAATTGGTGTTTCAGCGCTCTTAACAACTACGATGACAGGGCAAAAAAGGATTATAGATATATTAAAAGAAAGAAATTTAAATAACAAGTTTAAAGTTATTTTGGGTGGTGCGCCTGTTACTAATTCCTGGGTTGTGGAGTGTAATGCTGATGGATTTGCAGAAAATGCGATAGAGGCTGTAAAGCTTGTTAAATCCTTATTAAAATCATATTAAATGTGAAGGTAGTGGGTTAAATTGTTGTTTAATGATTGGTTAAAAGATAATTCCAAAATTATTCTATTTAATGGAGCTATGGGCACTGAGTTAATCAAAAGAGGTTTAGAACCTGGTAAAATCCCAGATTTGTGGAATATTGAAAATCCCGATATTATTATTGATGTTCACAGATCATATTATAAGGCTGGTTCAGATATGTGTCAAACAAATACCTTTGGTTCTACACCATTAAATTTAAAGCGACATAAACTTGAAGAGCGAATTGAAGAATTAATTAAAAGGGCGTTAGAGAATATAAAAAAAGCATGTCCTAAAGATCGTTTAATTGTCGCAGATATTGGTCCTACCGGTGAATTTAAACCTCCTGTGGGGAATGCAACTATTGAACAATGGTATTCAAGTTTTTCTATTCAGGCAAGGTTATTAGAGATAGGAGTTGATCTTTGGCATATCGAGACGATTTCTGATATAGAAGAAATGATAACAGCAATTAAAGCAATCAAAGACGTATCTAAGAAGCCAATAATCGCTTCAATGACATATAAAAAAACGAAAAAAGGATTCTTTACTATAATGGGAGATTCTTTAGAAAAAAGTATTCAATTATTAGAAAATGAAAAAGTAGATGTTATTGGAGCAAATTGCACTATCGGATCTAAAGAAATGGTTGAGTTATTTAAAAACGCTGTTGAACTCACTAATAAGCCATTTTCAGTTAAACCTAATGCAGGTCAACCTAAAATTGAAGGAGGAAAAACATTTTATGATCAGCCAATTGAAGCTTTTGCTAATGATATTTTTGAAATGATACAATTAGGAGCAAAAGTAGTTGGAGGTTGTTGTGGGACATCTCCTCAAACAATTAAGGAAATTCGAAAGATCATTAATACGATTTAGAATTTGAGGTTAGATTGAGGTTTTTGTTATGCCAATTTTAAGACCTAAGATTAAATTATTAGATAATGAACATAAAAAGTTAATTTTTGAAGAAGCTAAGTCCATTTTAGAAACTCAAGGAATATTCCTTGAAAATCAAGAAGCAAAAGATATATTCAACAAACATGAGATTGATCATAAAGGTTCACGTTATTTTATTCCATCTGATTTGGTGGATAAATCTCTAACTTCTGTACCTAATGAAATAACTCTATATGACCGAGAAGGTAATGAACACATCCATTTAAAGGATGATCAAGTTCACTTCGATCCTGGTTCTGCAGCCATATTTATCCTTGATGAGAATACTGGAGAAATAAGAGAAGCTTTGTCTAAAGATTTTATTCGGTTTTCAAAAGTTGTTGAGCATTTAAAATATATTGAAGCTCAAAGTACGGCTTTAATCTATAAAGATGTTCCTAAAATAGCACAAGATTGGCATCGATTATATATTGGTTTATCTAATTGTTATAAACCTATAGTAACTGGAACATTTCGTAAAGAGAGTTTTCCAATTATGCGGGAATTGTTATTGGCTTGTAGATTATCTGAAGATGATTTAGCAAAAAAACCACTAGCAGTATTCGATGCTTGTCCAAGTCCCCCCTTAAAGTGGTCCGATCTTACAACTCAATCGGTAATTGATGCAGCTAAAAATAGGATCCCCTCTGAATTTGTTTCTATGCCTTTAGCTGGTGCGAATGCCCCTATTACATTAATAGGTTCAATAACCCAACACTGTGCAGAATGCCTTGCTGGTGTTGTGATTGCTCAATTAGTAAAATCTGGTGCACCTTTAATATGGGGAGGGTCCCCGGCTGTTTTTGATATGAAACAGGGTACAACTCCCATGGGTGCAATAGAGACTATGATGATAAACATAGGAGATATTGAAATGGGAAAATTCTTGAATATGCCTACTCATGCTTATATGAGTTTAAGTGATTCAAAAGTTCCTGATTGTCAAGCAGGTTTTGAAGCGGGAATGGGTGCTCTTTTAGCTGCACTGGCTGGAAACAATATGGTTTCTGGTCCTGGGATGTTAGATTTTGAATCTACGCAAAGTATAGAAAAATTAATTATGGATAATGAAATTATTGGAATGGTAAAACGATTTATACAAGGAATAGAAGATTACAATTCTCCCTATGCTGCCGAAATTATAAAAGATTATGAAGAAAAACAAGAGCTCCTATCTCATCCAACAACTTTAAAATATTTTAGAAAAGAACTCTTTTTACCTAGCCCTATTATTGATAGGAATACTCGTGATACATGGAAAGCATTAGGGTCTAAATCAGCGAGAAAGCGAGCAAGAGAAGAAGCATCTAAATTAAAAAATAAAGCATCTATAACTCCTATCGATGATTATCTTATTAAGGAATTAGATAGAATAGCAAAAAGTGCACTAAAATAACCTTTTTTCACTTTTTTCGCATTTAAATTTTTTTAGTTAATTATTTATGAATTCGAGCTAAATAATTTTGTTTAAATCCATCGTCTCGATGTAATATTATTTTAACATCTCTTTTGCCTTCATAATAATCTTTAAGAGCTAAACCAAAAGGTTCCATTGATTTATTAGACATAATTAAATTTTTATGTTTAATAAATTAAAACATTCTGAATGCTATAATTTATTTTTTTTTATTTGGAAAATTTTAGAAACACTTAAAATAATTTAAATTGAAATTTATAACTATTAATATATTAGTTTATGTAAATTAATTAATCAGTAAAATGAAAAAATGCCAAAATTAATAGAGAATAAAGAGAAAAAGTTCACTCTTTTCTTAAATAAAGATAGATGTGGTGGGTGTAGAGCATGCATAGCTATATGTCCTACAGGCATTTTAGAACTTAGCGATGAATTGAACTATAGGATTGCTTACATTCCAAAAGCTATAGAAAGTAAAGCAAAGTATTGTACAGGATGCAGAAGGTGTGAATATTGTTGCCCTGATTGGTGTATTTATGTTTTAGAAGGAGAAGAAATTCAAGCTGAAAGAGTTAAAACTTGAAGAGGTGAATAAAATGAATATAAAGAACAATAAAAGATATTTAACAGAAGGTAAATATGTAATGATGGGAAATGTTGCAATGGCAGAAGGTGCATTAGCTGCCGGTCTGGATTTTTTTGGAGGTTATCCTATAACTCCTTCGACGGAAGTCATAGAACATCTTGCTAAGCGATTGCTCGAAGTTGGAGGAAGTTGTATGCAAATGGAAGATGAATTAGGATCAATAAATGCTGTCATTGGGGCATCTTTAGTTGGCGCAAAAGCAATGACGGCTACATCTGGGCCAGGTCTTTCTTTAATGGTCGAAACAATTTCTATGGCTGCAAATCTTGAAATTCCATTTGTTTTATGTGATGTTCAGCGTATTGGTCCCGGCAGTCATGGACCTGTAACTGCTCCGCATCACAACGATTTAGGATTGATACGCTTTGCGGGTCATGGTGAATTTCAAGTTATTGCATTAGCTCCAATGAATTGTCAAGAACTCTTTGATTTAACTATAGAAGCTTTTAATTTGGCTGAAACTTATCGATGTCCTGTTTTTATTCTTTCTGATGCTTATCTAGGACATCTTCATGAACCTATTTATATTCCACCAAAAGAAGTGATAATTACGAGAGTTATTAATCGTGAATTACCTCAAGATTATGCTAAAAAGTTCTCTTACAAGGATGAAAATACTAGAGAATATATTATTCCAAAACCTCCAATAATCGGTACAGATTATTTTCCAGTAATGCCTCTTCACCTACCTCACAACTCTGAAGGACTTCCAGTATCAAATGCATTAAGTTTTATGGAAATGCTTATTGAAAAGGTTAAAACTAATATTGATAAGGTTTCTATGACCGATGATTATAAATTAGACGATGCGGATATTGTTATCATTGCATATGGTCTACCAGTAAGAACTTGTTATCATGCAGTTGATATAGCCCGAAGGGAGGGAAAGAAAGTTGGAATATTTAGATTAATAACCGTATGGCCATTTCCAGATGAAAAAGTAAAAAAGATAGTCAAAAATGCAAGAGTATTAATTGTGCCAGAGTTAAATTACACTGGATTCATTGCTGAACAGATAGAAAGAGTAATTAAACCTGAGACTCCAATAATAAAAATTCCTAAAGTTGGTGAATTCCACCATCCAGATGATATATTGAAAGTTATAAGGGAGGTATCAAAATAATGTCAGGTTTAGGTCCAATGTATCCAAAAGAAAAACCTGATCATCCCTATGTCCAATTTTCTATGGGAGGATATCTTTTTGGTAATTACAACTCTCTTTTTTGTGCAGGATGTGGTTATGGTATTATTGGGCATATTTTCACTCGTGTTTTTGAGGATGAAAAAATAAATCCAAAATTATTCCCCTTACTTATCGGAATTGGTTGTTATACTCAATTAGTTACATTAGTACATCATACTTCTCAAAAATTTTTTACACTTCATGGTCGAGCCCCAGCAGTGGCTACAGGGATAAAGATGGCAAATCCTAAATTAAAACCTATTATCTTTTCTGGTGATGGAGATTGTTTCGGAATTGGTGGAAATCATTTTATTCATATGTGTCGTAGAAATCTTGATTGTGTTATACTAATTTTTAACAATAGTATTTATGGAATGACAGGAGGACAAGCTGCCCCAACAACCTTGTATGGTGCAGAAAGCACAACTACACCATATAAGATGTTTGAAAACAGAATTGATGGTGTAAAACTTGCCTTAGCTGCTGGTGCAACATATATAGCAAGAATAACGGTAGCACATCCACGAACACTTATGAAGTATTTTAGAAAAGCCTTAAAACATAAAGGTACATCTGTAATTGAAGTAATAACTCCTTGTGTTACTTACTTTGGAAGGAAAAATTTAGATCGTTTAGGAGTAGAATATTTAGATATAAAAGGTGAAAAAATGGATAATACAGGAAGAATGCTAGATTGGATAAAAAGGAATAGTGTACGTATCAATCAAGCTAAATTCATGACAGAAGAAGAATTATTCAATAATTATATTATTGGAGAATTTAGATATGAGCCTGATAAACCAGAATATTCGGAAGAATACACTAAAATTCAAAAAATCGCCATGGAGGAAAAGTAAGAAATGACTCGATATGAAGTGCGTATTTCTGGATTTGGAGGTCAAGGTGTTATTACTCTTAGTAAGATGATAATCACAGCAAGTTCATTATATGAAAATCTAGCAGCAACTCAAACAGAGGCTTATTCTTCTTCAGCTCGAGGAGGAAGATGTTGGGCAGAAGTTGTAGTTGATTTAGATAAAGAAATTAAAATAATTAATTACCCTAAAGCCTTAAAACCATATGATTTTCTAATAGTTCTCTCTGAAGAATCAGCTAATCTCATTAAACCAGAGGATATTAAAAAAGATGAAAAAACGGGATATTTAATATGGGATCCCTCTACCATCAAAAAATTTAAAGCAGTGAGAAGAATCGAAAAAGCATTAAGTATTCCAGTTCAAAAATTAGCAGCAGAGAATTTTGGAAATATAGTTTTTGGAAATTCAATTCTTTTTGGGGCATTTACTATTCTTTCTGGATTTATTTCTGAAGAATCTGCTATTGTAACTATTAAAAATTTCGTACCAAATAATACACTAGATAAAAATTTGGAAGCATTTGAATTAGGGAAAAAAGAAGCTCAAGAGTTTTTAAAACAATTAAAGGAGAGTAAGAATTAAAGTGTTTATTGAGAAATTCCAAAAAGGATGGCAAGAACTAGATTCTGAAGTTATAAAAGCAGGTAAATGTTTATATTGCGGAGCTTGTGGAGCTTTTTGTGCTAATATAAAATTTGATAAAAATAGAGAAATACCTATTGAAGACGGCTCTTGTAAAGATGTAAGTACCTGTCGCAATGGTTTTGGATTATGTTATAACATATGTCCTAAAACTGGAACTGATCAGATTCCATTATCATTATTAGATAAATGGGTATTTGCAAAAGAACAAGAAAAAATACTTGGGCATTATATTCAGATTGTTTCTTCAAGAATAAAAGATTCAGCACACATCAAAATACCAATGGATGCTGGACCATTAACAGCATTATTATGGGTTGCAATGGAGAATAAACTAATAGATTCAGCAATTATTACTGATAAGGATGAAAACTTTAATCCTTTTCCTATCATTGCTTCGGATCAAAATGAGTTGTTTAAGGGTATTGGGTATAAGCCAAGCCAGAATCCAATACTTTCATTAATAGGCGAAGCGATAAATAAAGAATTTAGAGATATTGCTGTTGTAGGAACTCCATGTCAGATTCAAGGTTTAAGAAAATTACAAAATCATCCAAGATTTGATTATGAAGCCTATGATTTGGTTTCATTAGCTATTGGAACATTCTGTTTTGGTGCATTTCATAACCAACAATTATTAAAAGGCTATAATGAGTATAGAATAAATTCAAGTGAAATTCATAGGATCTTTACAGATAGAAATAATTTCAAAATGAAAATTACGACAAAGACAGAAACATCTGAGATCCCTTATAATTATTTATATAATACAGCTATTAGAAATGCTTGTTTTGCATGTTCTGATTACACAGCTTCATTTGCAGATATTTCTGTAGGAGAAATAGGTAGTGAAGATGATTGGAAAACATTTATAATAAGAACAGCAAGGGGTAAGGAAATTTTTGAACTTGCCCTTAACCAGGGAATTCTTGAAGCAAAACCTTTAGAAAAAGATAATGAAGAATTGGTAATAGATTTGACTAGGAATAAAACAGAGATAATTCCTATTGAATCAATTATAAAACACTCTTCAGAGATTAGAAGTTTTTATTTTAGAAATCCTAAAATTGCCACTGCTTATAGACCAGGAAATTTTGTGATTCTTTGGTTATCTGATGTTGACTTTTTACCCATGTCTGTTTCTAATGTTAATGGAAACTTAATTGAAATAACTGTGCAAAAAATTGGTGAAGGAACTGCTAAACTGTTTGAAAAGCATGAAGGCGATAAAATTGGTATTAGAGGACCATTTGGGAATTCATGGACTTATGAAGATGCGTCAAATATTCTTGTAGTTGGGGGTGGAATGGGTATTGCGGCACTTACAAGTTTAATTGAACCATTAAAACAAAATAAAAAAAATGTATTTGTAGCGATTGGAGCGAAAGACGAAGCTTCTTTAATATTTGCAGATAAGTTGATTCAACTTATTCCAAATACTTTATGCACTACTGATGATGGCTCAGTAGGGAGAAAATGTTTTGTCACTGATACAATTGAAGAGATCATTAAAAAAGAAAATATCGATTTAATTATGACCTGTGGTCCCGAGATTATGATGAAACATGTGCTTGAAATTGCTGATTCTTATAATATTGAAATTCAAGCTTCTCTTGAGCGAAAAATGAAATGTGGAATTGGCTTATGTGGATCCTGTTGCATAGGAGTAGAGAATAATGTATCTGTTTGTAAAGATGGACCTATATTCACTTCAAATCAACTGATAAAATTTCCTCAATTCGGCACTTATATCAAATGACTTTTTTCATTATTTATTTATTTTAATTACCTATTCTAACTTATTCAATTTTTTTAATCCAAAATATAGCAAAGAAATTGCAATTACAGATGAAAGTAACAAAAGAGGGGAAAGAAAGTAAAACATAGCTAATTCTGGAGTTTTTGGCGGCGAAAATACGATTAAAAGAACGATAAATATAAATTGTAAAGGAATCATTTGTAAGACCATTAAAATAAGGTTATTCGTAATCATAGTACGCCCTTTTTCTTCGAATGAAGGACTTAAGCACTGAATACCAATAGCTTGAGAAATAACTGATAAGCTATTTATTAAATAGAAACTAAAGAAAAAGATTATTTCAAAAATTTTAAATTTAAGAAAGAAAGTGAAGAAAATTGTAAGACCTAATGCCATTAGCATATTAAAAACTAACATGGCAATTAAATATGAAAAAACTAAAGAAAAAATATTTCTTGGACTTCGTTTATAAACCCATATCAGATCTTTTGAACCAACAAAAATATAACTTCCAAATAGTAAACCAAACATTAAACCTCCCGTAATTATAAGCATTACTATAATCATAGCTTGTCCCATTAATTCATCAGTTCCCATTGTGAATGAAAAAATCACGCCCAATACACTTACTAATCCCGTCACGTATACAATTTTCATAATACTCTCTCTCCTTCTTAAAAAATCCTTTAACTGAGTGATTATTAACCCCTCCCACTTGTGACCGGTTAATTTCCTAATCAATAAATAGAATTTATTTTCTTTTTCAATTATTGAAGAAATTTTTTCTATTCCTCCCTCTACAGTAAAAAATTTCTCTGCTTTTTTATATGCTATGTAAAGAATAAAAATAGGAACACAAATAACAAGTATCGTGCTAGACCAAATATTTAAGATATAAGTATTTATCAAGCTTGGTTCTATAAAATATAGAATAATGTTAGAAAACCATAAAGCGGGGTAAAACATAAACCAGTTTTTTATTTCTGGATTATCTATAAGATATTTAAATAAAAACTGTAATGAATAGATTATGGCAACCATCACAATTGAAAGAAGAAATAATAAAATTTTACCTAAATCTCTAGCACGCTCACTTTTAGCTATTGCATGCTCTAGTAAAGATGAAATAATTGCACCTAAGAGCGCAGCAAATAATACGATTCCAAAAATACATATATATATTACAAAATATTGAATTAGATTTAAATTGATAATTGGATTTAACATTCCAATGATTATTGGACCTAATAATAATAAACCAGCGGAATAGATAGGGAATTTTCCCACAAATTCTCCTATAAAAATATCCCCTGAGGTAGCGGGAGATGCTAATAAAATTTCTTTATAGCCAATTTCAGTTCTTCTATAAACTGCATTTAGGGGATAAATTAAAATCATTAAAAAGAAAGCCATGATGAGATATTCGATAATTAATGCAACAGCAATAAGGATCTCAGGAATTTCTTCTATTAAAGTAGGCATAAAGAGATCAAAGAGAATAGGACATAAAATAAATGCCCACACTGACAACAATGAATATAATGCTATAAAAAATAAGACTCTATGCTTTCTAAAAAGACTAGTTCTTAATCTAATTTCATTTTTAGCTATTGCTTTCCAAAGGCTCATAATTAGCTTTTGCTTTTTTTTTCTTCTTTTTTTTCTTCATATCTTTTTCATTATTAACTGGAACCTCCTCCCTCCAAGCTAGTAAATCTTCAATTCGTGTAACACCCATTATTTTGAGATATGCTTCTTCTAAATCTTCTGCATTTGCAGAATCAATAATTTCTTTTGGACTTCCTTCAACCTTTAATACTCCTTTATCAATGATTCCAATCAAGTCGCATAATTCTTCAGCTGCATCAAGAAGATGAGTACAAATGAAAATTGTTTTATCTGCTTTTTTAGCAAGATCAGATATAAGGTCTTTGACCATTCTAGCTGCTGCAGGGTCTAAGTTTGAAGTGGGTTCATCTAAAAATATTATCTTAGGATCTTGGATTAAGGCGGCACATAAGCAAACTTTTTGCTTCATCCCTCTAGAATATCCTTCTAAAAGATCATTCTCACGTCCTTCTAAATCGAAAATCTCTAATAATTCTTCAATGCGGGAGGAAATAACTTCTTTAGGTAAATAATATAATTCTCCAACAAATTCTAAGAATTCTTTAGCGGTCAATTTTTGGTATAATCCGGGTGATTCTGGCAAAAAACCACAATTTATTTTAACAAGTTTGCTCTCAGTTATAATATCATAACCTACAACTTTAGCAGTTCCAGATGTAGGCGAAATTATTGCATTTAATATCCTTACAGTAGTAGTTTTGCCTGCCCCATTAGGACCCAGAAGTCCGTATGTTTTTCCGTACGGAATTTTTAAATTAAGATCTTTTACTGCAACTACATTTCCAAAATCTTTTGTAAGGTTTTGAGTTATGATTGCAAAATCTTCTGAAATTTTAATCGCCTTTTAATATTTATACTATAAATTGTCTAATTTTGCTTTTCTAAATTTTTTTTGTTAAATAAGTTTTTACTTAAGAATCATAGTATTTAGCAATAATGAATCATTCTAAAATTTTATAATTTCTAAACCTTTTGTGTAATTACCTTGGTGAATAATACAAAGAAGGGTCTGATTTTTGGTATTATAGGAGTAATTTTTGTCGGATTTCAACCAATTGTCGCAATTTTAAGACCTACTGCAATAGATGCTTATTTATTTGCCACCATGACTTGTTTAGTTGAGACAATAATATTCTTCCCTTTAATGTTGATAGAGATAAAAAGTAGAAAATCAAACAAAAAAATAGAAACTGAAGATATGGGTTTAAACAATTCTATTTTACAGGATTGGAAAAAAAATTTATGGCTTTTGATTTTAATAGGAATACTATTTGGAATTAATCAAGTTTTATTTTTTGTGGGATATAAATTAGCAGGTGCGATTAATGGATCGTTAACTCAGAAGACAACTGTATTTTTTGCTTTGATTTTTGGATATCTAATTCTAAATGAACAAATCACGAAATTACAAATAATCTTCTCATTTATTTTGTTTTTAGGATTGAGTATAGGTATCACGCAGTTTTTTTCTCTCTTTGAAATCAATATAACTGTATTATATGGTGTAATAATTTTATTGTTAATTAGTTGTTTATGGATGTTTGGGCATACTCTGACTAAACCATTATTTAGTAGGAATGAAGTTTCTCCTATACAAATGGTTTTTCTTAGAAATGGTCTCTCGGGTTTTATTTTAATTCTTACTTACTTTTTACTTTTTCCAATAGATAACTTCAAAGTGTTATTAGATTTTGATATTCAAATTTCCTTTATTCTCATGGGAGCCGTATATGGGTCAGGGCTTTTTTGCTGGTATAAAACACTCTCGTATCTTGATGTTTCTAAAGCAAGCGTAGTTTTTTCTCCTACTCCTGTAACCTCTGCTATATTTGCAACAATTATTTTAGGAGAAGTTTTTACAATAGCTCATTTATTTGGTACTGTTCTTGTAATATTGTCTATTATAATAATCGTTAGACAAAAAAGAAGTCAAGAAATATAAAAATATACTGTCAATTGGGGGGTGGTATATATATTTATATATAGGAATAATCAAATTTCCACTTGATAAAAGTCTTTATTTCTAAGTATAACCTGCTTTCATAATGTTTAAATATAAAGGTATATAAAGCTATATAGAAAAATATATTCATAAAGAAAATATGAAATCAAATGTTTTGTATTAATGATTAAAATGCATAATAATGAAGTAATTATTGTTAAAGATTTAAAGAAATTTTTTGGTGATACTAAGGCTGTAAATGGTATTTCGTTTAATGTTCATCAAGGAGAAGTTTTTGGTCTTTTAGGTCCTAATGGAGCTGGAAAAACAACCACAATAAAACTGTTATTAGGACTTCTTGAACCTAATGAGGGAGATATGAGCATTTTTGGATTAAATCCTGAAAGAGAAGAAGTTCAGATTAAGAAGAGAGTAGGATATGTTTCAGAAGAACCTCTTATTTTCAAATCTCTCACACCAAAGGATTTATTTAATTTCATTGCATCTATTCGTGGATTAAACGAAGATATAATCACTGAACACGCAAGGGAGTATTTAGAAAGTTTAGATGCTATTGAATACTACGACCAATTAATTGCAACTTTATCACACGGAAATAAGCAAAAATTACAAATTGTTGCAGCAATTCTGCATGATCCCGATTTACTTATTTTAGATGAGCCAATCGCAGGTCTTGATGCTAAATCTGTTAAAGTTGTTAAAGAAATATTGGATCTCCATGTTAAAAATGGGGGATCAGTTCTATTTTCAACTCATATAATGGAAATTGCTCAAGACCTATGTGATCGAATCGCAATTATAAATAGAGGGAAAATTGTGGGGATTGGCACATTTGAAGAACTACGCCATCAGGCTAATAAATTAGGAGCAAGTTTAGAAGATGTATTCCTACGTCTTACTGAACAAGATACTTCAGTAGATGAGATTGTTACAAAACTACGAACATCATTTAAAAAGCGAAATTTGTAGGGAAAATAGAGATGGAAAAACAAAAGTTAAAATATTATAGTTTAGCAAAATATCCCACTTATGAGATTTTAATGGATGGTCAACTTGCAAGTGCAGGTGCTCATCAAGCAAGGCTTATTGAGAAATTTAAGAAGAATAAAAATTATATTAAACGTCAATTTTTAGCTCTTAAATTTGTTTTTGCATTTCTCTTTGTGTTTATACCAATTGTACCATTATTCACATATTTAGAGATCTCAGGTTATCTTGAAGAAGGTACATATACGGTAAATACAATTTCATTTATATCAAGTTTTGTGTTTGGAATTTATTTTGCTATGACATTCTTATACATGATATTATTTGGGATGATTTCAACTAGTTCTTTCATGTCAGGGAATTCATTCAAGTGGTTGCAGACGCTTCCGTTCTCTAAAAAGGATTTGAAAAAAATTGGATTAATGACTCTTTTTCGCAATCTTGATATCCCTCTAATAATATTAATCTTTGGATTTCCAATTATAATGCTAATTGGAACTCAAAACATCTTAATTTTCATTACATCTCTATTAGTATCTTTTTTAAACGTTATTTTTAACTTTAGTATACTTATCATCTTAGGAGAAAAGTTGAGTTTTCTTTTCTCAGAATCAAAGGGTAAGTCAAAAAGTGTAAATTTAGTTAGAGTTATAACAATGTTTGGCTATTTTATTATTGCTTTTGGTTCTGGATTTGTCTTGAGTTTTGGTTTTAGAGCTATTGAAGATTTTCTTGAAATTTTCGCCACTAACGAGCCTCATATTTCATTAAATATCGTATTAAGCTTAATTATATTCCCCCTTTCTCCCGGATATTTCTTATCATTAAGTACCATGCCAAACCAAGTTCCATTAGTATTGATTTTAAGTACCATTATTGGTTTTGTATCATATATTTTAATAACATGGGCCTTATTTAGATCTGCACAACGAGCTTTGCATAGTACAATTTCTACTGAGATTAAAATAGAAGAAATAGTGAAGAAAGATGTTCAAGTGGAAATCCAACCTTCATCATCGATACGAGCATATTTACGGAAAGATCTAATATCCAGCACTCGTGATATACAATCTTTTATGTTTATCTTTTTCCCTATTTTTTATCCATTAATATTAATATTTTCCATCCAAGCTCCAATTAGCCATGAGATTAATACTATTGAAGGAATTTTGATCTTATGGTCAATCATACTTTTAGTTTATCTTTTCATTCCTCCATTGTTGATTACTGGTTTTCTAAATCTTGAAGAATCAGGATCATCTACAATTGCATCATTACCGGTTATACCACGTGATCAAGCAAAAGCTAAAATTATTTTAATGTTATCTATTCAAGGTCTATCACTTGCAATTACCTCTATTGTGCTAATTTTATTAACAAATTCAATTTTGGTGTTGTACTTATTTTTGATAACCCTTCCATTTGCTTGGATTTTATTGTTATTTATGTTTGAAATGAAGATTCGGCTATTTGGAAGAATGAAATATAAGTATGTTGTAGAAGAATTAAATAAAGAGTACAAAATAACAAAATGGATTAGTATGATACTTTCCGAATTTGCTGTCTATTTTGCGATTCTAACTACAGGAACTATTCTATTTGTTAGTTTTGGCATTTTTACCACATTAATCACACTATTTGTTATTGGTATCAGTGTGTTATCTATTTTAATATTTGTATTTACCAGGTTGTTTCCAAAAGTAGAGAAGATGGCAAAATACGAAACAAGGGGATTTCTAAGAGAGCATGTAAATGTTGGAACTCTTGTACTCTTGATATTATATTTTATTTTTCTTTTTCTTCCAGGTTTTATATTACTACCTCTTTTACCAATCTTACTCGATATATCAACGGTATTTGCTCTATTTATTGAATTTTTCATAATTATTGGATTTTTAATTCTATTATGGCAAATAATAGTTCCATATGGGTTAAAGCTTCCAAATGGAGAAATGACTTTTATAGAACATTCTCGATCGATCGGTTTAAGTAAAGTGAGACCGTTATGGAGAAATTTGGTGATTGGATTAGGGAGTATAGCAATATTTGGATTATCAACAGTTCTTTTAGGAATGTTGTTAGGCAAATATTATTTTATTCCTGAAATTCTATTTTTAGGATTTAATTGGCTTTTATTTGTATTTATGTTAATACCTGGAATTTGGGAAGAAGTAGCATTTAGAGGAGTAATTTTGAACTTACAACTGCGGAAATATAGTAAATTAACAGTTGTTTTTCTTAATGGGATATTATTTGGATTATTCCATTTTGTTAATTTACTAGGGCAAGATCTCTTTTTAACTGTTTTACAAGTGATATATGCTTCTTGTTTAGGTATTTCATTTGCCTATATGTTCGTTAAAACAAATAGTTTATTACCAAGTATATTAGTTCATTATTTAATTAATTCTGTAGGCCAATTTTTCTTAACAATTGAGATTCAAAATAAGGTAAATTTAGTTTTGTTTGCTATACTCGGAGTGGGAGTAATTCCTATGGTATTTATTATGATTCTAGTAAAATTGGTGGCTAAAAGCGATAATCGGCAAATAAGTCCAATATAAATAAACCTATTTATTTTTTAATTATTCTACTCTTTTCTTTATTAAAATTCATTAATTTTTGTAATTATAAACATAAAAGAAGAGATCGAGAATTTAATATCTGTTGAAAAATTTTAAATATCAAAAGAAATTAGAGACTTTTATTGTTAAGGAAAAGAAAATTCAATTTTAAAGAGGACCTTAATCAGGAATGGAAGAATCATACTAATTATTAAATTATTAAATGAGATGGATAAAATATGGAAAAAACTAAGATTATAAATACTAAATATGGAAAAATTCAAGGATATATAGAAAAAGGGATAGAAATCTTTAAGGGCATTCCCTATACCTCTCCCCCGATAGATGATCTGCGATTCATGCCTCCAAATCCACCAGAAGTATGGAATGATGTATTAATTGCAACTGATTTTGGACCTAATGTTCCTCAACCAAATAATTTTGCTCAGTTTCTATTTGGCCCATCTCGAGAAGAGAGTGAACTTAATTGCTTGACGCTTAATATTTGGACCCCAGGAACTGATAAAAAACGACGACCTGTGATGTTTTGGATCCATGGCGGAAATTTTAGGTATGGAAGTTCAGCACAGGTCACTTATAATGGATTACCTCTAGCAAAACGAGGTAATATGGTACTTGTTACAATTAATTACCGGTTAGGACCGTTAGGATATTTATATATTCCTGATAAAACTGCAAATGTAGGGATGCTTGATCAGGTTGCTGCTCTAAAATGGGTTCATGATAACATTGAACTATTTGGTGGAGACCCTAATAATATTACTATTTTTGGAGAATCTGCTGGAGCTGCTTCAGTCATTACATTACTCGCCATGCCCGCAGCGAAAGGTCTATTTCATCGGGCAATAGCTCAAAGTACACCTTTTTATTATGACTCACATCAAGAAGAGGGTTCAAAAGAGTTCATATCAAAATTACATGTTGATCCAGGAGATATAAAATCATTACAAAAAATAGATATTAAAAAGATGAACAGAGTACATAGTAAAATGATTCTAGAAGCTTTAAAGACTCGACAAACAACACCCTTTACCCCTGTAGTCGACGGAAAAATACTACCAGAAGATCCTCTTAAAGCAATAAATAAAGGGTATGCTAGTGATATACCATTACTTATTGGAACAAATCAAGATGAAATGAAGTTTTATCATGCATTAACAC
>JBHLNY010000246.1:0-5229 GCA_048941065.1 Promethearchaeota archaeon | reverse complement strand
CTTTTTATAATCTTACTGAGGATATTGTCAAAACTTTTGGTATCAAGACTAATGATCATGCACCTTTTTTGTTACATATAGTATTCGAATTTTTATTATAATAATATATTCTTCAATCTTTAAAACTATTATAATTATTTGAATTTATAAAATTATCCTTTTAATATGTTTAATAGGAAACATTAGAAAAATTGCTAAAGAATAATTACAGAACTATTTTTACTAATATTTTCAATAAATGAATTAAGAAAAATAAGGGAAAAATAATGAAGGTTTTAATTCAAGAAATTTCGCTTCTAATGTTATTTTTTGAGTTTTTATGATATGATATGGGTGTGTAATTACCTCTAAAACACCCATGTTGGGGGAAGGATCTCCTTTTTTAATGTAAATCTCGAAATGAGAATCAATCTTAATAATTCTTACAATTTCGATATCATAACCACTTGTTGGGAAAGTTCCCCTATACACAGCAACTATAGTAGTGGTATTAAAATCAATTGATGGAATATCTGGCAATGGGCTCTGAGTTGAATAAGTTTTAATCCATAAATCCTCCCACTCATTTTGAGAATTTATAACATAAAAAGCGTTATTTTCAACCCCACAGTTCCAACCTTTTCTTATAGTCCTAAATTCGATAACTTCAATATCTTTTAATTCTCCTAGATTAGAAATAATTAAAGAAAAAATACCCGTTAGACAAAAAATTTCAATAAAGATAATAACATATTTATATTTTGATTCCATCAATGATATTTGTTCTAAGGTTATTTTTATATTTTTGTCCAAAAATTTTAATTCATCAGATAACACTTTTTTTAACAAATAAGATCAGAAAAAGAAACTGGGGCTTCTAGGAAAAGTTTAACATATCTTATAAAAAGTATCTATTTTATTTTTTGCTTTTTTTTTGATCCTTTTGGAGGAGATTATGCTTTTTCACTAAATCTTGATAGTGATCTCTTTCTCTTCTAATAACCTTCAATTCTTTTTTCAAATTAATAATATCTTCATTCATTTGATTTTTTGAGGTTCCTTCAGATGCTATTTGTTCTTTGAGATTTCTTATTTCTAACTTCAGGGTCGTAATTGTACCTAAATGAGAATCACTTTCTCGGTTAGATTTTAAAACTTGGAATTTCAGATCTTTATTTGTTTTATTAGCAGTATTTATTTCTTGTTTAAGACTTTCATTTTCAGCTTTAATTTTCTTAATTTGTCCAAGTAATTTTTCCGCTCCTTCCTCGATCTCATCTTTATCTCTTATTATTTTTCTTAACTTTGTGATTTGGTCATCTTTTAGTTGTAATTCCTTTTTTTGAGAATTTGTTAATTTGGTTAATTCTCTTGTTTTTGCAGTTAAATTTGCGTTATATTCATTTAATTCTGCCATTTGACCACTCCAATTTTCTAATTTCGTATATAACTCAGTTACCTCATTTTTTAATGCTTGAACATTTCTAAGGTGTTCTGATCTATCAGATACCAACATAGAGACTTTTTGAGCCAGATCATCGATCTTTTCTTTTTTTTCAACTATATCTTGTTCCATTTCCTGCCTTTCCTGCCAATAAGCATCTAATTCCCCCTCATTCAATAATTCATAATATTTAGCAAACATATCTTTAAAATCTTTTTCTTTTCTTTTAGGTAATAATTCAAAGGCAATTCTTCTAACTTGACCCTCAAAATTTCTTGGTAGAATATCTTCATCAGAAAGAAATACAGTAATTACATGATCTCCTTTCCCGATAAAATGCTTAGTAGAATGGCCTGTGAAAAAACTTGCTACACTAAGATCTCTTTTGATTTGCATTTCAAGATAATTAGGACCTGTCCTTACACTTTTATGTTCTTCGAAGACCGTTTCTAACATTGAGTCTGTCACGCCCAATTCCTCGCAAGCATTTTGCGGATATTGAGCATCTACAGTTAACTCTGATTTCTTATTTAGATTTAAAATCACAATTCCTTTCAAAATACACTCTCTGAATAGTTTATATTATTTAATTTCTTGCTCATTAATCTATAGATTATAATAATATTCCTCAATTTTAATTGTTTTATCTTTTTGTCACATTTGATCTCTTCTTATTAACTTGATTAGAAAAATTGAAGAATTATATAACTACAGTATTATAATCGTTTAATTAAATTTAAGGCTAAATATGAAGAGTTTATTTTAGGAATAAATCTGTGAAAATATTTCTAAAGTTTTATTCAGATCCATTGATAAATAATTTTGTTTAAATACGGATGCAAAAAATGCACGATCTTCAGGATCAAAATATTTATAACCAAATTTTTTCCAAGGTATCTTTGGTTGTAAGGGAGCGAATAAAGAAATTTTATCTCTCACCATATTCATTAATAAAAGACTCATTTCTTGTTTTTTACTATTAGATATTGTAGTCATTAAAATATCATCGCTTATAGTATCCCATGAATCTTTAAATTGTAAACAGATTTTTTTAATGTCAATCTTATTATCAACAATTAATTTAGCTAGAGCTCCAATTGATGTATCATATGTACTCATATTATTTTCTTGGAATGACGGATTTGAAATCATTAAGCTCGGAGTAGTTTTAGAATCTTTTGAGAGCTGAGGGAGATTATATTCAGGTAGAACTCTTAATTGATTCAATCCAAGAATATTTCTAACATCTTGAAGAGTTCCTCCCGTATCAAAAAATTGTTTATTTATTATATAAATCATAAGTTTTTCGGCATGAACATCCCCAAAATAAGGATAATCAGAAGCAAAAAGGAGATATTCAGACCATGATCGATTATCCACGCTTTCTTTACGATTTGATTGAAACCATCTTCGAAAGCTCTCAAAAAAATTACCAGCACCTGCACCATGTAACATTGAAAGATCTCCATATGTATTTGGTTGAACTATAGTATTATACACTTCATAATCATCAATATTCCCTTGAGCAAAGTGGGCAATAATAACTTTGAAATGGGGTAATAAATCAGGATAATTGGTTTGAATTACATTTCTTGTGGATCTAATTAATTTACCAATTTCTAGAATTGAACCTCTTCCTCTAGTATCAAAGATAACAGGCATAGAATATGAGGCTGCTTCGATAAGAACATTAATTACTTTTTCAGAAGTCATTTTATCAATATATCTTTCTGAACGAGGATGTAATTTTAAACCTCGAAGTCCTAAAACCTCCCGTGCATATTTCACTTCATTAACAGCTTTATCTCCTTCCATTGGATCACAGCGACCATACCCAATCAATTTCATTGAGAAGGGAAATCTAGTTGTAAAACGGGATACATTTATATTACTTGCTCGATATAAAGCTTCAGGATGCTTATCACGAAAAACATCTTGAAAGGGAAAGACCACACCTTGATCAATGAATGAATAAAATTTTGATTTTTCTTTCAAATCAGAATGTCTTTTGCCTATTTTTTGTAAGGCACTATATAAATTATCTGTAAAGGGATATGGTGCAAAAAACCAAGATATTTTTGTAAATTTACCATTTATAGTTGTTGTAAAGGATTGTTCTCCTGTCTTCTCCCAATCTGCTTTTATTCTTCCTTGAACATTACCCCAAAAATCAAAGGTACCAACTCCAGGTGCCAACGGGTTCATCATTGTGGCACCATCTACATCTTGACCTAAATGTGAATGGGCATCAACTACAAATATATGTTCTATTCTTTTTTTCCCATCTTGTTCTATTGTTGCTGTTAACATGATTATAGCCGAGTTTTCATTTGTAATTTATTCTAATCTCGCATTTCTTTTGGGAGAGTCAAAACCCCAGTTAAAGGGTTATTTAAAGGATCTTGACAATATTGAATCGTAAAATATATTAAATCATATAGTATATTTGGATTTTCACCATTTTTTAATTTATAATCATACAAGGAAAGTTGATATTCCGCTTCCGTAATTGGAGGTTCAGCATAGCTTACACTTCCGAAAACAGATTGCAATAATGGTTTTATAAATGGTGAATAGAGGAAACCAAGCTCTTTTAACTCATCTTTCAAATAGAAAAACATTCTCTGAACAGCCTGCATCATATATCTTATTGGTTGGTTCTTAGGACCTAAATATTGCTCAGCAAATGCAGGATCATATTGTGCTAGCTGTTCATGAGTAAGATTTTGTGGTCTAAAGAGCGCTATTAACCCTCTTTCTATAGCCGCTTTTCTATTGTATGCAATTGTAGCTGATCCCGCATCAGGAACCCACACTCCTTTTGCTAACAATTTTCTTGCCTTATAACACATAGCTTGTAATAATAGTGCAATTCCAATTCTACGGCAAATGGAAATTTGAGCATCACTAATACGGACTTCAATCGTACCCCAATCTGTAAAAGGAAAAACATCTTGGAAGCGGCCATCTTCTAAGCTAGCCTTTTGAACGACTTGAAGGAAATAATTCATTGAATCTTGATCAGATGCTGTTATATAAGGGATAAAGTGATTTGGATCATTATTGCTTAACATTGTTGTATTATTTTTTAGTCTTAGAGAACGTACGCAGTTTGGGGCAGTGATCCTTCCATTAATCACTTTAACAACATCGGTTGGTTTGTTATTTAAAATGGGAGAATTGCAGGTGAGAGCAATAATATGGGGTATAAAATTTCTTATCATGCAATATGCTTGAATTTTTTCTAGATCAGATTGAAACGTACCCAGATGACTATGGTCGGCTTGGGAGACTCCTCTCATATATTCACGAGATGCTGGATTTATAGCAGATGCTATGATATGTAAATCTTTTGGTAATGTAGCTTTAGCTAAAAGAAATAACGTTGAAGCCCAATATGCAAGTTCTTCTACATATTCGCATGGAGGGGTAACAAGTTCTAAAATGTAAGTAATTGCAGTTACATTTCCATCCCTCGCAAAGGCATCAATATCTACTGAAGAACCTCCTAGACTGTAACGTAGATTCATAGCATATCCTTTTTCAAGATCATCTCGTCCCCAAGGTCTAGCTAGAACTTTTTGCCTAACATAATCTGGAACTGGGAGGAAATCTGATCTTCCCTCATATAGAACTTGATCCATTATTTTTATGGCGTCTTTTACAATTTCTTTCATTCGAAAAACCATTTCATCTCCAGGTGGGTAATCTCCGTTGTCATCAGCTATGATTAATTCCATTTCAATTCCATGTGTGAAAGGTAGGGGAGTCCAATACTCCACACCAGCAAGCATTTCTGACCATGG
>JBHLNY010000245.1:0-5255 GCA_048941065.1 Promethearchaeota archaeon | reverse complement strand
ATGGAAAACTAACAAGAGATAATTTTTTAAAGATGTATATCGTAAAAAATATCCGTAAAATTGAGAAGTTATAAAATCTTAAGGTATAGGTTATTAATAATAATACTAATTTTTTTGATTTTATAAAAAAAGGTTTATAATTAAGAATATCTAAGTAATTAATTAAATATTCTAAATTATATCATTGAGAAGAAATGAATGGGATGAATTCTGGTTTTGTTAATGATACTAATATGATTCTCGCTACAGATTTTTATCAATTAACCATGATTGCGGCTTATTATCAATATAATCTTGAAAATCATATTGATAATAAAAATGATGTTGCTACCTTTGAATTATTTATTAGAAAATTTCCAAAAAATCGTAATTATTTAATTTTTGCTGGTTTAGAACAAGCTATCCATTATTTGCTGAACGCTAGGTTTTCTGAGAGAACCATTGAATTTTTAAGAAAAAAGCAAGTTTTTAAGAATATCGATCCAAGTTTCTATGATACTTATTTACCTAATTTTAAATTTAATTTGAATGTATGGTCAATGAAAGAAGGTAATTTCTTTTTTCCTAATGAGCCTATCATGAGAGTTCAAGGTCCAATGACCCAAGCACAGTTAGCAGAAACCTATTTACTAAATGTTATTAATTTCCAAACTTTAGTCGCTTCAAAAGCTTCGAGGATCAAAAATATTGCACCAAATAAAGTTCTACTTGAATTCGGTACAAGGAGATCTCATAGTCCGCTCGCTGGAGTATATGCTGCAAGAGCTAGCTATATCGCAGGTTTTAATGGTACAAGTAATGTAATTGCGGATATAGAATTAGGAATTAATTCCACAGGAACCATGGCACATAGTTTTGTCCAGAAATTTGAAAATGAAATTGATAGTTTTAATACGTACTATAATATTTATGATGAAAATTCAATTCTATTAATTGATACATATGATACGGAAAAAGCTGCTCAGATGTGCAGTAAATTTGGTAATAACCTAAAAGGGGTAAGAATAGATTCAGGTGATCTTATAGAGCATGCTAGAAAAGTTCGGAGGATTCTAGATGAAATAGGATGTGAAAAAGTTTTAATCATTGCAAGTTCTGATTTAAATGAATATAAAGTGAAAGAAATTATCGATAAGAATGCTCCAATTGATGCATTTGGTATTGGAACAGAATTGGCAACTTCAAGTGACGATCCAACCATTTCGGGGGTATATAAATTAATAGAACATAATAATAAACCTAAAATTAAAACTAGTGAGGAGAAATTGACTTATCCGGGGGTAAAACAAGTATTTCGAATTTACGATAAAAAAGATATGTTTAAAGAAGATATATTAGCTCTTAAAGATGAAACTCCGCCAATCAATTCTGAACCTTTATTAATCCCAATAATGAAAGATGGAAATCTAGTATATGATATGCCAAGTATTGAGGAAATTCAAAACTATTATCTAAAAAATATCAAAAAATTACCTGACTATTATAAACAATTAGAACAGGTTAACCACATACCTTTAAAAATATCAAAAAGTTTACAAGCACTAACAAGCAACTTAAAAAAAAAATATAAGTAAAGTTTGGAAAAATTAGAAAGGAATATTCGTGATTATTTCTGGAATAGCGGTTACAACAGAAATAATAATACTAAAAAAAACTTTTGCGTCAAAAAACCAGTTTCTTATGTTATATATCGCCATATATTGATCATGAAGGAAGTTTAGCTCTGATAGATCTTTAAAGTCATGCAATTTAAACTCAGTAAATTTCTCTTCAGTCTGCAACTTTATTATTAATTCATTTCTCCTCGTTTTAATATCATTAATTACAGCTATCTTTTGGGTTCTTATTTTTCTTTTCCATCCAATTAGAAAGATAAAAAATAAAATAATTACGATTAAGAGAATTCCTAACGTTAAAGAAGCTATAAGAATTAAATTGGGTTGACGAGATGTAAAGTAGATAAATCCAGAGCCAAAAATTATAAGAGATGTAGTTAAAAGATAAAAGGCAATAGTTTTTATATAATCTCGTAATTTAGAATCAATGTTTGGGGATTGAAAGCGACTAAATAGAAATTCAAAATCTTTTGAAATATGATATTGAGCAAAAACAAGCATAGCTATAATATAAATCGCTACAATCCAGAATCCTGTGTTTATACACCACAAAATTAAGATATCATCAATGAAAAATTTTTTATTTACAAAATCCCATGCTTCCAAAATGTTCCCATCAAACCGAGTAAACAACGTTAATAAATAATAAGGGACACTATATCCCAAAAATCCTATAAGAAAAGCTAAGGCAAATCCAGCAGTATGGTGAGAAGCCAACCTAAGTTCATATCTCATTCGAAATGAGATAGGTATCTTATCTTCGGGAACTTTTAGTCTTTCATCGTAGTTATCTTCTGTGAATAGTATACTTTTTTGAAATTTGTGGAATAAAAGAAAAATACTTATGAAAAATGCCAGTATTGGAATTTGACTGGTGAATATTTCAAAAATAATAGGATTTCCAGTATAATCACTAGTTTCAGGAAATATAAAAATAGGTAATACAAAGAAAAGTACTATTAACCATGTGATATAAGCTGTAAGAAATAACACAAAAATAGTTTTATCGAAAGGCTTCTTAGGTTTTTTAGGGACTATGTCATTAATAAAAATCTCAACATAATCCTTTCCTTTATATTCTAATTTATATTCGTTAAGACTGAATCTTATCTCTTTTTCTAACTTTTGATTTCTTTGAGATTTACATATTTTAAATGTTTTATTTTCTAAATATTTAGTACGATTAAAAAGAAAATCTATAGTCTCATCAAATTGATTTTCTATATTCATTACTTTAATCCACCTTCTAGTAGTTCTCCCTAGAGAATGGAATTTCTTTCGCGAAAAACACGGAAAGTTTTCATCCTGAAACAATTTATTCCTACTTATAGCATCTTTAGTTGGATAGTAATAATTTTTATTCCATAATAGTTTAATAATGACTTTTTTAAGAAATTTAAAAAAATATATAAAAAAGAGGCCAGTGAGACTATTAAGACTATAAAAAATAATCTGACACTCTTTATTAGTTCTCTCATCACGAATTTTTACAGGTAGTTTCCCTTTTAACCTTCCAAATATCCGAAAAATTCCTTGTTCTTTTTCTTTCAGTTTATTCTTATGCCAAAATCTCTTCCACTTAAATTTCCAAACTAAAATCATTAGTCTCAAAATTTTGTGTAAGTAATCCAATGGATCAAAAACTTCTTGTTCTTCAACTTCTTGAACATACTCCATAAAAATTAACCTCTTCAAAACAGATTTCGACTATAAATAAATCTTTTTTGCTTACTTAAAAAGTTTATTTTAAAATATTCTTTTATTAAATTAATAGTTGGAAGTCTTTTAGTTTTACTAAAATTTTAATCTAAAGCTTATTAAGAATATGTCTGATGAACCCTACTTAAATCTCAGAGCATTTCTAGATGAATTCCCCATTGGATTTCCAAAAACGCAATTTGGGATTGAAATTGAAATCTTAAAAAGACTTTTCTCAGAAGATGAAGCTAAAATATTTGTTGTATTAACTCCATTTCCGGAAGAAGTTGCTAAGATAGCAAAAAGAAGTGGATTCGATAAAAAATATTTAGAGAAAAAATTAGAATTAATGTCAAAAAAAGGATTGATATTCCGTATATATCGAGAAGGGAAAATCCTTTATAATGCAGTTCCATTTATGATCGGATTGTATGAATACTCTGTAAAAAAAATAGATAAAGATCTAGCTAAATTGTATAAAGAATATTATGATACGGCATTTCTTAATGAAATGGGAGCAAGTAACGTTCCTGGATTTAAAGTAATCCCTCTGGAAGAAACTATAGAAACAAATACAACACTTTACCCATATCAAATGCTTAAGGAGAGTATTAGTAAAGCTAGAGTGATTTCAGTAACAGATTGTATATGCAGAAAAGAAGCAAGATTAAATGGAGAAGGTTGTGATTATCCCATAGAAACATGTTTAAGTTTTGGAGTTGCTGCAGAATATTATATCGAAAATAAGATCGGTAGAAAAATCACTACTGAGGAGGCTATTAAAATCATTGAGGAAGCTGATAAAGCAGGTTTGGTACATGCTGGTGCTAACTCAAAACATCTTTCTAATATATGCAATTGTTGTCCTTGTTGTTGTGCTTCCATGAAAGGAATAACAAAATTGGGTCATAATAAGCATAAATACATGAATGCTTTATTTGAATCGATTATTGATGAACAAAATTGTGTTTGTTGTGGAACCTGCATTGATAGATGTCCTGTTCAAGCTATATCCTTAAATGATAGTGCCTATATAGATAGAGATCTCTGCCTTGGATGCGGTTTATGCGCCGGAGTTTGCCCTGAGGATGCAATAACTCTAAAACCAAGAGAAGATATGGAAGAACCTTTTGACAGAGTGCTTGAGATGTTAAAGGCAATCCTCAAAGGAAAAAAGAAAAATAAGCCATAAATGCTTGAAATCCTTTTATGGGTAAAATTTTATATATTCAACAAATTGTTTAGTTAATTTATTATAACGAAATCCTGATTCATAATGATATCCACACTCAAAACAACAATGAAGTGTATAAGTTGTACCATCTAAATGAGTTAAATAAGTATTAGACATAACATTGTTGCATTTATCACAAGTAGTATTAGTTGTCATATTATTTTTTAAAGAGGTTTATACATTTAAAATGACAGAGTATATAGGTATTATAACTACTTCTTTTACTTTTAATTATGCATAATAGGAAATATCAAAAAATTAAAATGCCAAATTTTTATAGTAGAAAAGGAGAGAAGGCATTTCGTAAACTTTACGAACTTTAAGAATATTATTATTAATAATCTTATTCATCGTAAAAAATTTAAAAAGAAGCAAAAGTATCTTTGCTTAAATAAATGTTTTAATAAATAAGAATTTTGGAGAAACAATAAAATGTACCATTTAGACGGTTCAGATTATCTGAAGGAAAAGTATTACAGGAAAACTTTTAGCATATGTCCAGAGTGTATGGAACGAATCCCTGCAATAGTGAAAGAAGATGATGATGAAAAGATCTACATGTATAAAACATGCCCAGAACATGGAGATTTTAAAGATTTAATAAGCTCATCCGCAAAATATTATAAATGGACTCATTATGCTGTAAAAGATGAGGAGGGTAAGGTTGTTTGGCAATTTGAAAAGAATGGAGAAGCAAACCCCCCTGA
>JBHLNY010000018.1:0-22682 GCA_048941065.1 Promethearchaeota archaeon | reverse complement strand
AGAATCTCTGTTATTCCTAACCCGAGATATTGGGTTTCTATTTCTGATATAGCTTCTTCTTGAATATCAAATAAAGTACTAGGTATGTTTTCATTTACCTGATCTCTTATGTAATCATTTACTAAAAACCCAGTCGGAAATAATCCTATACCAAGGGATAATATAATTAGAGAAATATATAATTTTGATTTAAATAACATAATAAATATTTTGAATTGTTTGTTATAAATAAATATTTCCACTTATTAAGTCTCCATTCCCTTTTTTCAAACAACTAAATAATAATACAGAAAATTTTAAAAAATAGTTCCAATAAAAATTACTATAGCTAATAGATCTTTAGAATCAATTGGTATAAAATTATAAATTTTAAATTTCTCATAAATAAAGAAAAAACTTTTTTATTGATTTTTAATTAACGTGATTAATTATGGAGAAAATAGCAAATTTAAGGTTTTATGTCCCATTAATTTTTATTATGAGTATTTTTCTAGGACCAATTTATAGTTCCTTGATGTTTTTCTATCAAAAATTCCTTAACACTTATTGGTCTTTTAGGATTACTATTTTACAATTTGCCGATGTAATGGCACTAACTTTTATCTTGTTTTCGATTGTGTTTGTATTAACATTTCTTTTCTTAAAAAGAATTGCTATTGAACCAGCTATCGCGTTTAGCTTTATTTTAATTGGCTTTTGTTGTATTTATGCGGCTTTTGCTACAAACTGGATTATTTACTTATCAATGTTTATAATAATCGGAGGAACCATAGGATTTGTATTGCCAAAAATCTTAACACTTATAGGTGATATTACTAAAATTGAAGAAATAAGAAAAATTCACCTACTAATTTTCCCTATAAGCATTTTAGCTTGGGTACTTACTCAGAGTATAATTTTTGAATTTATGGGAATGCAATCATGGAGAATTCTATATATAATCATAGGGATAATTAACATTGTTTCTTCCCCAATAACATTATTATACAAGGAATTTGAATGAATAAATAAAAAAGTTTGAAGTTCTAAAAGATTCTAGCAATCTTTTAAATACTCTTTTTTCCTATTATAAATCAAAATTACAAAGCTTACTCTAACATCTCACTCAAGTATTAAGTTAAGAAATTAACAAGGAAAAAAATAATATTAATATTATTAATAATATTATATTCCTCCATATAAAATATGCTTAAATACGTTCTTAATATTATTTTTAATATAATTTTACTGTATATTTTTTTAAACCTTTTACAAGTATAAAAAAGTGGTAAGATAATGTCAAAAGAAATTCCTGAAAATGTGAAGGAATCCCTTAGATCGATTGGTCTTACAGATTATGAGATCTCAATATATTTAACTTTGATAAGTAAGGGACCTATGGATGCAAGAGAACTTTCTGAAGCTTCTGGTGTTCCATATTCGCGTATTTATAATATCTTAACTCAGCTTGAAAAAGAAAAATTATGGATCATAAAAGAGGAAGAATCTCGTCCCTCTAGATATTTTGCCAAAAGTCCAGATGAGGCTCTGATTATAGCAAAAAAACAATTTAATGATAATTTTGATGATCATTCAAATAAAATTATCCATGCATTAACTCCAATTTACCAATCTCATGATACTCCTATTAAAATTGCTCTATATGTTCATAGAGGTAGAGATGTATGTATTAATAGGGCATTAGCATTAATAAATTTAGCAAAGACTTCAATTTATTTAGTTACAACTGATCAAGAATTCCTAGATGTTTTTTATGATGATATCAAAAAAGCAAGAGCTCGTGGTGTTACTAATTTAAAGTTATTAATTGAAGATAAAGCCCTAAATGATGAAAAATTTGGAAAAATTTTAGGCCAGTATAAGGATCTTTGTGAAATCCGTTCCAGAGATCAGGTTTTTGGAAGTGCCATTGTAATGGATGAAGGAGAAGATGCCTTTATAATTCTTTCTGAAAGCTTCTTTCCAAAAAGAATGTCTTACTTTGGTGTAGTTACTGACCATATCGCTTTTGGACCTGCTGCCAATTATTATTTTAGTTATTTATATAAAACAGCTAAGGAACTCGATCTATAAATTCCTGTAAAATATAGTGTAAAAAGACTCATTTTAAGAATGTCCTTCTACCCAAATAAATAAAAAGTTCAGATAATTCAAAAAGTGTCAATGGCATTATTATTTGTGCCATACTAGTACGAAGCTCTTCTTTATCCTTACCAGCAAGGATAAGATTTCTAATGTCCTCAACGTAATCGTCCATATTTAAGAATAATATTTCGATTTTATCAACACCAGTTAACTCTTCTATGTCTTTATCAAGATGCTCCTCAACTTGGTTAAGCAATCCTAATTTTAATTTAGGAGTCAGATCATATTTAGTTATAAGGCGGTTCATTTCCTCGATTATTATGTTTAAGGATAAATTCCAGTCTCCATTTTCCTTATATTTGGGAATTAAAATATCGCTGATAATGACTTCGTAAAGAGTAGTTGGTACCTTCTTGTCAAAATCAATCTCCATGCCATTAGTTAATTGGATTTTTTTAATTTCAGACATCTTAAACCTCAATTAAAATGGTAATTTATGATAATACTTATTAATTAATGGACTTAGTTCTAATAAATATTTGTGTTAATGAATATTTTTACTTATGAAAAATTTGCATCATTAACATTTTAATATTTAAGAAATAAGCAAAAAATAAGTACGGTTTCTAATACTCATTAGAATCAAGCTGAAATAGAAAGAAAAGCTAAAATCTCTATTAATTAAATTAATTTAGTAATAAATATTATCAAATTTCAATATAATGCACTTAATTAAATATCATAAGATGTTTTGAATAATGAATAAATTCGAAAGAGCTCAAAAAATACTTAAAGAAATTAATACAGATGGCTGGTTAATTGTTTGTAACGAAGATACTGATATTCATTCCAGATTCTTACTAGGTGTTGAGTCTCATGCTCTTCACTTTATTTTTGTTTCTGCAGATGGAAATCATAAAATCTTCCCAGTGGAAATGGAAACGAATATGATTTTAAAATCCCTTAGATCTAAAGATATCAAAGCAGAAGTAATACCCTATAACTCTTTAAAAGACTTAGTTATTAAATTAAAACCAATTATTAATAAACCAAAAATTGCACTCAATTTTGGAGAAAATATTCTTGATCCAGATGGAACACCTTATGCAGATTACCTACAAGTTGGAGCTTTTTATGCAATAAAAGAGCTAGCTCCTAATTCAAAATTTGTTTCAGCAGCTCCTATAATTTATAACCTTAGAAGTCAGAAGACTTCAGAAGAGTTAAAAGATTTACGAAATGTATGTAAATCCACAATTGAAATATTAGAATCAATACCAGATTGGGTGAAAATTGGAATGAGAGAAAAGGAAGTCATGGCTAATCTAGAATACGAATATTCAAAATTAGGAAAACCTTCTTTTCCTGCTATAGTAGCAACTGGAGTAAATTCAGCAGATCCACATCATAATAGTTCAAATAAAAAAATAGAATCTGGCGTTCTTTTAATTGATACTGGAATGCAAATCAATGAGATGTGTTCTGATATAACCTGGACTTTTTGGATTGGCAAAAAACCCCCAGAAGATTTTATTCAAGCATACAAAACTTTATATGAATCCAAAGAAATTGCTAATAAATATTATATAGCGGATACTCCAAATTATTTACCTGCTAAAGAATGTCGCCAGTATCTAAGTGAAAAAGGTTATGACCATGAAAAATTATTCTTTCATGGATTTGGACATTCTCTAGGATTTGAAGCCCACGATGTTGGAGTTAGGATAAATTGGAAAGTACCTGAACACCACATTCTTAAGGAAAATATGGTATATACAAATGAACCAGGATTATATTGGATAAGTAGATGGGGTATTAGATTGGAAGATGATGTTATAATTGGAAAAGATAAATGTGAACCAGTTACTTATGTTCCAAAAGATCCTATTGTAATATAGAGAAATCTCATTGGCTTTATCTCCTTTCAGTGATTACATCAACTTCAGATATTGGAATATAGACCAGATTATTATATTTATTCGCAAGTACTACAACATCATCATCAGTTACAGATTGAATTATTCCAGCAAATTCCCGACTCTGACTTTTTATGTATATATACACTTCCTTATTTATTAACTTCTCAATTAACGTTTTTGGAATCATATTAACCATTATTTGATATTTGTTTATCACTTAAAATAGTTTCTTAATTTCTAAAATCTGCTACTTTATCTAACTATTTCAATATATAAGTCAATCTTTTATCTTTAGAAGTTTAGAAAATAAAGGAGCAGAAAAGGTCGGAAACCATGATATTTTAAAAATTTAAAAAGAGGAGACGTATTTTATCTAATAACAGGGTTAAGGGTTGAGGTATTTTACCGATTTCTCGGCATTAGGTATAAGAATATATTTGTTTATCATAGTATTCCGATCTTTATGTGTTAGTACATATAAAATATGTGTGAAGCTAGTATTTAAAAATTTCCTTTTTTTTCAAGTGAAAAAAATGACAAAAAAAAAGAGATCTAAATCAAGAATAAAATTTAAAATTTAATTTGCATAGATCCCATTATTTCAAATATTAAGACTTCATTTGGCAATACAAAAATCTAAATCTCACTTTAGCTTTTTAATAATAAGTCCTTCTTTAAAATCAATCTTTCTTTCTCTAATTAAATCCAGAATTGCTTCTAAAATAAATCTTTTTCCATATTTATTATTAAACTGTTTGATGATTAATTTAACTAACTTTTTGTCTTGATATGACTTAAACTCATAAGTTCGTTTCCTAGAACAATTATCACAATTCTTAAGCAAGACTCTGCAATCCATACAATGCTTACTCTTTCTCTTTATAATATTATGGTAGATCCTGTCTTTTAAAACACGCTTAACACTCTTATCATAAAACCTAGCCAACTTAAAACCATTATAATTAACACATAACAAGCTCCAACTGGGAATCAATGAGTAGTTAGCATTTCTTATAAAATAACTATAATATTTTGTATGAAAAATCCTCTGATATTTCTTTTTTGAAGAATATGAAAAATGTAATGCAAAAGGAGGATAAATAGCAATTTTTTTTTTAGTAATATTTAAGTTAACATAATACACTCTCCCAGCATATATTCTATGTAAAAAAGATTCAGCAGTGCTAATCCTAATACCTTTTTCGTCCTTAGGAAACTTTGGTGAAGCTACACAAGATCCTTCCCCATTTAGAATCCATAATACGTAAATTCCTTTTTTATTATAATCTTCAGTTCGTCTAATAATCTCTTTTACGGAGATTTTAGAGTTTTGGACTTCTACAGCAATTTCTTGTCCAGAGTGTAGTTTAAAGTAAACATCTGCTCTTCTATTATTAAAATATTTCTCAAGAGATTGTTCAAATATATTTTTATCTTTCTCAGAAATGCTTTCACATAATAAAGATTTGATCGCTTTATGGTTCCAAGACTCGGAACTAGAACTTTTAACTAAAAGAGATTTATTCAATTTTCATTTTTTCATTTTAAATATTTAATAAATTAAGGTATCAAGGCTTTGTTAATAAAAATGGACTGTAGTTTAAATTAATAGATTACTATCTAAAATTTTTCTTTATGTACCATTAAAAGATTAATAATTCAACAAGCTGTTAGTTATTAAAAATAATACATGATAAATAAAAGTGAGAATTATGGCTGATACTCATAGTCAAAGTTTTTTTGGGCAATCAACTGGAATTACAATCCAGAGCACTTCAAGGAAAGAACCTTTTATCTTTTTAAGATGTATTAAAAAAAAAGCGAATGGGACATGGGAAAAACCCACTTTGAGGGAAGGAAAAACTATTAAATGCAATTTAGATGAAATCATAATGATATTGCAAGTTTTAAAACAAAAACTTAAAAATTGGTCTAGTTATCATGATTTTAATAAGGTTAAAACTCAGATATCATTTCAATGGGAGGAAGAAAAAGAAGATAAGTTATGGATTAATATTGGAAATTATTCCAAGATGTTAAACTTTCCTCAAGTTGAAATATTTAGGTTATTATTAAACCATATTTTAAAAGAGAAAATAGAATATTCAACTTCCCCTAGAATTTTAGGCATAAAAGATTTACTAAAAAATGACCGGAGAGAAAAAGTAATACGTCAGACTACTGAAATCAATAGGAACTCTGACAATTCATTAAAGCAAAACTTAAAGATTATTGAAACTAGTCAAGTAATTGGGAATATTAGAAGAGAGACTCAGAACGCATTCCTTATTAATTTCGATACTGATAAAGATATATGGGTACCAAAATCAATTATTAGATCTCAAAATGATATAAGTAATAACTCAAATCAACAATTTTTAATAGATACCTGGTTTTTAAAGAAGAATAACTTACCTTATATTTGATTAAATTTTACATTTATTTACGATAAACCTATTTAACTATAAGTTATTTTCCTATTTTCTTTTAATTTAATCACTTCAATCTTCAATTTTTAAATAAATTTGGTATATATTTTTCTTCACATATCTCTATTAGAGATTTATTATATTCTAGCATTTGTTTTGCTATTTCAGGGTATTTCAATAATAAGAGTTCAGCTTTATCATTTCTATCCCATAATAGATAAGGTATCTCTTCATAAGGAACTTGTTCTTTAACTTCCTTTACCCAATCGCTTGGTAGCTTGTTCTCCAAGTCTACTTCGAGCATTTTTGCTAAGAATAATGTCCAAGCCCTTGGTACAACATTTTGTAAGTAACCACCTCCTCCAAACGCAACCCATTTGTTTTGGCAATAATCACGGGCACAAGTTTTCATTGTTTGAGCTATATCTTTATAAATAGATATTGAGAATCCCATTTGAGTAAGTGGATCATTATAATAAGTATCTACTCCAAGTTGAGTAAATAAAATATCTGGAGTATAAGCTCGTAATATATTAGGAATAGTCCTGCGAAATATCTTTAAAAACATTCTGTTTGTAGTATTAGGCAGTAATGGGAAATTAAGGGAATACCCTTTTCCCCTTCCCTCACCTAATTCATCAATATCTCCAGTTCCAGGAAACAAATACTTACCACTTTGATGATATGAAATAGTTAAAACGTTTGGATCATCATAAAATAACCTTTGAACCCCATCTCCATGGTGGCAGTCTATATCAAGATAAGCAATTTTAATATCTTTTTTTATGTTTTTTAAGTATTGAATAGCTACAGCAATGTCGTTAAAAATACAAAATCCTGACGCTTTACTTTTTTGGGCATGATGTAATCCACCTGCTGGATTAAACGCAATTGTAAAATCTTCATTATTCCATACTTTATCTGCTGCTAAAATACTTGCGCCACATATTAATGCTGAAGCTTCATACATTCCCTTAAAAATGGGGGTATCACCTGGTCCTAAACCATAAATATATGGTTGGATTGTTTTTTCTTTTGGATTTATACTTAATTTATCTACAATTTCAAGATATTCCGTTGAGTGAACTCTCCCTAATTCTTCTCTAGTTGCTAAACGAGGAGAAAAAATTTCTAAAATTTTATTATCTAAAAGATGCAACTTTTCCATAAGACTATATGTTAATTTAAGCCTTAAAGGTCTTAAAGGGTGTTCTTTTCCAAAGTCATATTTCTGATAATCCTCAGTATAGATTAGTCCTACTTTTATCATAATAAAAGAAATAACCATTTATATTAATTCTTTAAAAATAATCTAATTGAAATAATTTTTGATAAATAAAAATAAGCATAAATATAAAAAAACGTTTATAAACTCTGACTTTTATAATAATAGTAAGAAAAAATCGAGCTTTTGAAAGATTTTTATCATATTAGCAGAATAGCAAGGTATTTGAATTTATCTTATCATTTATAATATCCAAATATCATAAAAAAAAATATATTTGATTGTTAATTGTACAAACAAAATTAGACTATTACAAATAGTATGAGTGTCAACTTTCGAAAATTCATATCACGAGTCGGTGAACAATCTGAATTTAAGCCATTAAAGAACCAATTGCTCAATTACTTAAAGAAGGAGAGTGAAAATAAATATAAGAATTACCCTAGGCTTCTAGAATTAATGAAAAGTTATTGGCCTTTATATAAAGACCGCTCACGTATTTCTCACCTTTTAAGAGATCATTATGAGGAAATTTTTACCTTTTACTTAAATAGTTTCTTTCATTTTCGAAAGAGAGGTTTATCATTTTCTGAACCTGAAGCACCAACCCCTGTAGATTTCAAATTAGTGTTTTCGTATCATTATAACCTCAATGAAATTGAGATAATTGAAGATGTCGTAAAAGAATTGAAAATTGAAGCTAGCACCGAGTCTATCCTTAAGAGAATTTTTATCTTTACAATTAGTTCATTTGGTTTTATGGTCGAACAAATATTTGAACGTCCTTTTGCTTTTCAATTTTTTGATATTAGTGCTAATTCCTTTCCTAATGGTGAATGGGAAGTTATAGCAGTGATTTCAGGAAGGGAACAATAGTTATATTAATTTTAATTTAGTAAAAAGATGTTCTGAATTTTCTTTAAATTTCTCAAATTGGACTGTTAAATTTATAATTGATGAGTTTAGATCTTGGATCATATTTAAATTATTTTTTAGGAAGTCTGGTATGGATCTAAGATATTCAAGGATTTCTGTTGAAGCTATCACTTTCTGTTGATCTCTATATCTTCTAAATATTTGTGCAATATTTTTTATCTCAAAGCGTTCTTTTTCTCTTATATCTTTAAAATCGTCAAATTCTTCTAACCCACCATATACATAAGAGATATCTTCTTTTTTTTTCTCTTCTTTCTTTTTCCTCATTATATTCCTGAAATAATTATTAAGTATTAATGGATATTTTCAAAAGATTTCTATTTACTAAGAAATGAGCTTAAATCCATAAGATCATCCCCACGTTTAACTTGGATCTTACTTTTTATTCCTTTTACTTTACGCTCTAAATATATAATTGCATCAACCGGAATCTTTCGTGGAATATTTCTCCTTTGCTTAATTAATGCTAATAAATAATCTATATTTCGTATAACATCAGGACTTATTAGCTCATTATAAACCATTTGATAAACTTTTGGTTCATTTATTTTTAGTTTGCTTAAATAGGAATAAGCATCTTGAGTTAAAACCATGTTTAAAACAAAATCTATTTTTTCAGAAACAGAAATTACTCTTTCTTTAGCAACTTCTTGTTTCCTTTTTGCCTCCATAAGAGCCTGCATTTTTCGCAAGCGTATTTTTTCTAATTCGTGCTGATCGAAGTCTTTATTATTTTTATTCATTGAATTTTTGTCTCCACAGTTTTTATTTTTAGAGTGCACACTATGGTGTTATTTTTTATACTCTATCTCAACTTAACATTTTTAGTAAAAAATAATGCCTCCTAACATAATAATTTTTTGAAGGTTTTAATGAAAACATATTATAACAAGATTTTGATAATTTTTTGAAACCTTAAATAGTAATTAGTTTTAGTGTTAGGATTATAAGACAATAATTAATCTCCAAGGCTAAAATATTTAAGTAAAAAAAAAATAAGGAAGATTTACTCAAATTATTCTAAATTGTGTCGAATTCATGAAAAAAACTTATTGTCTATTTATAATAGGATTTGTCATCTTTTCTAGTATTTGTGGATTTCTTAAGGTTAATTCTCTCTTAAATTATCATAAATCCACTCGAGAGTCATTTAATGATTCCTATATAAATTTAGATAAACAAAAAAGTATTCCAATAGAGACTAATAGTGGAGAGAACTTTTCTCAATATAATCTTTCTGTAATATTTCATCAATCTACTTCAAGTGTTGAGGGAAATTTGACAGTTGACTTTTATAATAATGATTTCTTTAACTTCACTGAAATTCCGTTCCATCTATATTTATCAGGTATGTCCTATATAGCAAGACCTGGAGAAATTGATATAATAAATATTACTAAATTAGATAATCCGAATATTGCTCTCACATTTGAAGTACATTTGGAAGAACAACTTTTATGGGTAAATTTAGATGAAACTCTTGAATCCTTCCAAAGAGTCCAATTTGTTATTTCTTTTAATGCTATCATCCCAGATGGAGGTATTGACAGGGCAAATTCTCATGGTTATGATTATGATCAATCAAGTATTTTTAAATTTACAAGTTTTTATCCTATGCCATGTGTTTATGATTTATATGATGAATGGAACACAGATCCATATTTAGATACTGGAGACCCATTCTATCATGATATGGCTTATTATCATTTCTTTATTGAAGCACCAAATAACTTTATAATTGCTGCAACAGGTAAATTAGTGGAAAAGGTAAATAAAGGAGCAAATTATCTTTATCACTTTGATCCAATATTCCCAGTACGAGAGGTTACCTTTTCAGCATCAAAGTGGTTTAATGTAGAATCTAATTTAATAAATGGAGTTAATGTTTCTACCTACTATTTACCAAAATCTCAATTAATATGGCAATCTAACGCCTTAAATTATGGTGAAAAAGCCTTAACTTTATTTAATGATACTTTTGGTGAGTATCCCTATCCAATATTTAACATTGTTGAAGAATATACCCAATTTGGGGGGATGGAGTACCCTTGCCAAGTTTATATTACCGAATCTATCGATGGTCGGTCAAATCCCCTTTTTTGGTTAGAGTTGATTGTAGTTCACGAAACTGGTCATCAGTGGTGGTATAACTTAATTGGGAATGACGAGATTGATTGGGGATTCTTAGATGAAGGTTTAGTATGTTGGTCAACAGCTTATTATGCAGAAGTCATATATGGAAATTGGAACTATTTTCAAGATCCTCCGTATCTTTATGAAGTAAGGAATTATTATGCATCTGAGGGATTACCCTCAAAAATAAATAGCTCTGTTTATGAATGCCTTGCGGAGGGAATGCAATATTACTATATCGCATATCATAAAGCTCCATTGATTTTTGAAAAGTTACGTGATACTATTGGAAATTTTAATTTTATTGCGGGATTAAAACTATTTTTTGAGGAAGAAAAATTTGCTATTGCTTTATTATCGGATCTCCAACAAGTTATGGAAAGTGTGTATGGGTCTTCTTTAGATTGGTTCTTTTTTCCTTGGTTTGATAATTACTATCTCCCTAAATATAACTTTCTATCCTGTATTTATAATGCTACTGAAATGACTCTAAAAATCACCATTAATGATCTAAATGAACCATTAAACAGCTATGGATACTCTCAGCAAATACCAATCACCGTATATAACCAATCCAATTATATCATATATAACGACATTTTCTGGGTAAATAGCACAACTACATTGTATATCCCAATGTCAAGTGAACCAAACAAAGTGAGATTAGTTTATGACTATGATATATTAGTTCAATTAAGCTCACCGTATCTTCTTTACCTAGAAAAGGATGTTCAAAAAGTTAATGGAGATGAAATAGAAGAAAACGGACTTATTCCTGGATATGATTTGCTCTTTTTATTCCTTGTTTGTATTATTATTATTTCTTCATTAATTTACAAGAGATTAGTTAAAAGATAAATAATTTTAATTTTTCCCTTTTTTTTTTAGTTTTACTAAATTTTTATAATTATTTTCTCTTCCTGCTTGATTTTAAGTTTTAGATTAATCACATAATAATGTAATAATCCGTTAAAGATAAAAGGTAAAAAATAGAATGGTCCCCTCTGCCGGCCTCGATCCGGCGACCGCTCGGTATCGGCTGACGTATCTTCATGGGTGTGTCACCTCAATACGCGACATAATCTACAGCCGAGCACTCTACCTGTCTGAGTTCTCCTCTTTAAGGAAATATCCTTTAAATAAGAGGGGATGGTATAGAGGGGTTTATTTGTTATAAGATAATTATTAAATTTATATATTTTTTACGATTTCTAAAAAGAATTCAAGAACGTAAATGGAAATTTTCCTTCTTTCAAAAATTTTTTTCTATTTTTAACATAGATTAAATATAAATTTATTACAAACGAAATTAAAAAATTTTAGTTTTTGAAAAGTTTTATAATAAATTAATCTATAAATAAATAAAATCAAACTAATATAGAATTATTAATTCTTTTCATTTAACTAATAAAATTTAATTGTAATTTTTAGAAATAGGTGATGAGTAATCAGAGAAGAAACAGATTATACTGAAGCAATTGAGGCATATAAGAATGATCCTACTGTTATTTTAGAACCATGGGGGCGTTCAATTGATCATTTACGGTTAACAATAATTGGTAAAAAAGGTACTCCTTATGCTGATGGCCGTTTCGTTTTTGAAATTAAATTCCCTGAAAATTATCCCTTCCAACCCCCTTATGCTTATGCTGTTACTCTTATGTGGCATCCAAATATTGATAGTTCTATTCCTCCTGGGAAGCTAAATATTTGCCTTGATTTAATTAATCCAGATCTTGTAGGAAAAGTAGATGCTTCTACAGGGGCAAGTGGTTGGACTCCAAGTAAAACTTTAACAAATATTATAGAAGCCCTCAAGGGTATGATGCATGTTGAACCTCCATTTTTCAATCCAGGCGATCCTCTCAACCATGAAGCAGGTGAGCAATATTTTCGTGCTCAGAAGAAGTTTGAGGCAAAAGCTACAGCTTGGACAAAAAAATATGCGATGGATTAAATTATCCAATCTTTTTATCTTCACATATAAGCAATTACTACATTAAATTTTTTTATTTCTGATTCTACTAAAGCTTTTCCTAATGGACTTAAAGTTAAAATGTCGTTACTTTTTATTTTTAAAGTAGTCAATTTGATATTAGGATCCTTCATGGAAGTAATATAAGGATTCCAATAGATCTCTTTTGTCATTGGATTAGTAATCATCCATAATTCTGGATCTAACTTATAACCCGTAATTTCCATAGCTTTAAAGACATAACCAATATCCGCATCAAATGGAACAACTATTTGGACATTTTCTTCACCTTCAATCTTCCCACATGCAAGACAATCTTCTCGTTTCATAATATTTAAATGATCAAATTGACCATAAATACCATTATAGTTCACATATGGGGGATCCATGGGTGGTCCGATATTTCTTCCATTAACTCTAAATAGAAGCTTTAATGCTTCCTGGGATTGAATGCTAGAAATGATCGAGCTCACTGATTGTATAGCAGCAATCTTGTTCCCTAAAATATTTTCCATTTCTTCAAATTTATAATCTGGTCCGAATGTATCTTTTATATTATTCTTCCAATCTTCAATTTCTTCCTCTGTTAGAAGTTTACTTTTCTCTGGAGGTACATTTTCGTTAAATACTCTTTCTCTTAATTTACTTAGTTCATCTTGAGCTAATTCTTTTAATTTAATAACTTCATCATTTAAATTAAGATCAGGCTTATGTCCAAATTTTTTTTCAAACTCAACTTCTGCTTTAATGACGCAATGATTTCTATTTCTGGGTAATCCTTTTAGAGTGCAAGCAGCAACTAACTTATCATCAGCAGGAGGGATAGGAACTAGACATCTATAACAAGGTGTTATATCCAATAATTCTCCAGCATATTCATTTTCAAAAACATTTTCAATTTCCATCCTAATCTTTTCTTTGATAGGGTTAATTATTTCTTGCTTTATTTGATCTATTCGTTCTTCTAACTCTTCTATTCGCTTTTGTGCGGCAAAATACTCAGGAAAATCCATTTCATTGATTTCCCATAACTTAGATTCTACCAAATTATCAATTTCTGTCTCTCTATCTTTATATTGTAAACCAGATCCTTCAGGGATCACGATCTGGACATGTCCTTCGAAACCCACGGTCCCTCCTTCAACCATGGGCTTTTTCAATCTTAAACAAATTTTATTCAAATCTAATCGAGCATTAAAGTTATCTAAAGCGGCAATTATTACATCTGCTTCTTCATAAACTGAAATAGGCAATTTTTGGAGTTTTTCAAAGTAAAAATCAACTTTAAGATAAGGATTCATATCTTTCAATCTCTCTGCAGCAACTTCTGCTTTTGGGCGTCCTTCATCTCCCGGCTTGAACAACATTTGGCGGGACAAATTCGATGTTTCAATTGTATCTAAATCTACCAAAATTAATTTACCAATTCCCATAAGAGCGAAATCCTTAGCAATTTCACAGCCTAAAGCACCTACTCCAATAATTAGAATGCAGCCACTCTCTAAAATATCTTGAGACCATCCATCTATCAATTGCTGTCTAGCAAACATGCGAGACTTAAAAAAATCTTCATGGTTTTGTTCTGTCATCTTTAATTCATCAATTTATTATGATTTAAATATTATAATCTTATTAATTACAACAATAATTATTTTTTAAAAAAATTAGAATCTCTAATAAAATTTTATTTTATTTTTTCTTTTTTTTTGCTACATCTTTTAACATTTTTTTTATATCATCGACTTTTTCTCTTTCTATAGCTTTTTTTTGATCTTCTACTTCCATTCGCTTTTTTTCTTCTTTTCTTGCTAATTCTGAAATAAGTTCTTCTTTTAATTTAATTAAACTTCCCATTTTCTCTCCAAATTTTCTTGCTTCCTGTTTAATCTGGACTCTTTTTTGTTCAGTCTCAACTTTTTGTTTTTCTCTTCGATCTTCAATTAAAGTAATTATTTCATCTGCTAAGTGTCCAACTTCTACTATAGATTGTTGTAATTCAGATTCCTTTTGTTTTCTTTGCTGATCTTCAAGTAATTTTCGTTTTTCTAATTGTTCATAGATTGATTGAATCCTTATTTCTTCCTTTTCTACTCGTTCTTCTACTAACTTTACATTTTTTATTTCATTTTCAATATATTTTACTTCTTCATCCCATCCAATTTCTCTGAATTTTTCAATTGCTAAATACAAATTATCATAAGCTTGCTCAAAATCATGATAAGCAGCCCATTTCTTTCCTTCGTCAATTAGATTTAGACCTTCATCTCTTAGGCGATCAGCTTGTTCTTTTTTCAGAGATATCTCTCTATACTGTCTTAATTGTTCTTGTTTTAATCTTTCTTGTTCTATGCGTCTTTTTCTTACTTCTTCTTGAAAGATTTCATATTCTCTTTGTCTTTGTAATCTTGCTTGCTCTTCTAATCTTTTTCTTTCAATGAAATTTGATTTTTCTTGCTGTAAATCATTAATTAACTCATTCAAATGTGTGATTTCAGGTTGCCAACCTATATTTTCTGCTAAAAAGTCTCTTGCTTGAGTGTATAATGCTACTGCCGAATCGTAATCAGGAGTAAGTCCTTTGAGATAATTTTGAGCCTTTACTAGAAGTGTATAAGCAGCTTCTCTTTGATTCATTTGTTCCTGAATAACTTTCTCTCGTTCTTGAAGTGCTATTTGATGAGCAATTTGTTTTTCCCTTTCTTGTCTTTTTCTCTCATCAATTAGGATTTCTAATTGTTTTTCTTCCTCTAATCTTTCTAGTTCTCTTTTATATTTTATTTCTTCCTCTTGTTCTTCTTGTATTCTTAGTTCTTTAACCTTAGATATCATGTTTTCAATAAATTCAGTTGGAAATTGTAATTCATTTAATATTAAGCTTGCTTTTCGATAACTTCCTAAAGCAGCATCATAATCTAATCTTTTTATAGCATTTTCAGCTTGATCTAAAATCTTAAAAGCTAATTCCCTTCTTTTTTCTAACATTTCTTTCCTTTCTTTTATTTTTAAGATTTGAATTTCTTTTAACTTCAATCGTTCTTTCTCACTGTTGACGCTATTAACAGTTTTTCTTTGAAATTCTCTTTCTTCCTTTTCTTTTTGTATAGCAATTTCTAATTCTCTTTGTCTTTCTAATTGATATTCTTTTTTCTTCTCTTGAACTTTATGAATCATTTCTCTTATAGATTCTGTTGGAAATTGAATTTCGTTCAAAATTATCTCAGCATTACGATAATATTCAAGACTCTTATCATATTGGGTACGTCTCATAAAAATTTCTGCTTCTTCTAAAAGATTGAATGCTTCTTCTTTTCTTCTTTCCATATAAGCGTATCTTTCTCTCTGATTTGCAAGTTCTTGTTCTTTTGCTTTACTTATCTTATCTTTTAGTTTTAATCGTGTAACAATTTTCTGTTGAAATAAAACTTCTTCCTTCTCTTTCTGTAATACTCTTTTAAATTCTAATTGCTTTCTCACATTTTTTTCTTTTATTTTTATTTGTATTTTTTGAACCATTTCTCTAATTGCTACTGATGGAAATCTAATTTCATTTAATATTAATTCCGCTTTGCGATAATTTTCAATTGATTCCTCATAATTCCCATTATTTAATAATTTTTCAGCTAAATCCATTATTTCAAAAGCTTCTTTCTTACGATTTTCCATATATAATTTTAAATCTTCTGATTTTTGAATCTCAATCCTCCTTGCTTGAATTCTTTCTTTTTCTCTTTTTAAATAATCGTTAATTTTCAATTGGAATTGTTCTTCTTCTTTTTTTTGCTTTATTACCATTTCCTGTTCTAGTTGTTTATCTTTTTCTGTTTCTATTTTTCGATATTTTATGGTTTGAATTGTTTCTTGCAATAACTTTAAGTATTCAATAGTCCATCCAATTTCTCTTAAAAGTTCTATTGCTTCTTGGTATTTCTCTATAGCTTTATCAAATTGTTTCTCTTTAAGCAATAGATCTCCCTCATCAATTAAATTAAAAGCACTTTTCTGCCTAGCTAAATTCTGGGTAGATATAAGTTTTTGTTTTTCTAAATGTTCTTTTTGTTCTAGGGCTTTAAGCTTTTCTCTTTCTCTCTGGCGCTTAATTTTCTCTATAAAAGCAAAATCCTTCTTCTCTTTCTCAATTTCCATTTGTAAGACTTTTTGTTTAATTAATTCCTTTTCTTTCCTTTTATTATCAATATCTTGGATAGCTCTATAGATTATTGGAATTTCTTCTTTCCACTGTATTTGGGCAAATATGTTAGCCACTTTATGATATATTTCAATAGCATCATCTAAATTACCTTGAGAAAGAAAATCTTGAGCTTTATCCAATAAGACAAATGCTTCATTTCTTTTACTTTCTCGATAAGCAAGCTCTTGTTCTCTTTCTCTTAAAGCAATCTCTTCTCGCTTTAACTTATTACGTTGGGATTTCATGGCTTGAGAAATGCGCTCTTGAAACTCTTTATCTTGCTTTTCTAGCTCAAGGAGTATCTGTAATTCTCTTTGCTTCTCTAATTCTGATTCACGTTTCTTATTTTTGATTTCGCTTATAGAGTTTTGGATTAAACGAACCTCATCATCCCACTTAATTTCAGTAAAAATAATAGAAGCATTTTGGTACAATTCAATTGCTTTATCAAACTCTCCTTGCTGGATGTAATTTTGAGCTTGTTCTAATAAATTAAATGCATCGTTCCTCCTTTTCTCAGTAAATTTTCTAAATTCTTCTTGTTCCTTAAACCTTTCTTGCTTAGCTTTCATTTTTACTTTTTCCATCTCAAGTTTTTCTGAAATTCGTTGTTGAAATATGAGCTCTTCTTGTTGCTTTCTAATTTTTGCTTCAAATTCCTTTTGATTAGCAAGATCATCTTCTCTTTTTCTGTTTTGAACTTTTTGAATCATTTCTCTAATTATTCTTGTTGAAAATCCAATTTCGTTTAAAATTATTTCGGCTTGGCGGTATTTTTCAATAGATTGAACATATTGATTTTGATTTAATAAATCTTCAGCAATATCCATTAACTTAAATGCTTCTACTTTACGTTTTGAAATTTTTTCTATTAAATCTTCTCTCTTATGAAATTGAAATTCTTTTTTTTTAATCCTTTCTTTCTCTTTTTGGAAATAAGTTAATATTTTTAATTGGAATTCTTCTTCTTCTTTTTGTTGTTTAATTTTAAAATCATATTCTAATTGCTTTTCTTTTTCCCTTTCTCTTTTCATTTCATTTATAGATTGAATAGTCTCTTTTAACAATTTCAGATATTCATGTGTCCAGCCTATTTCAGTTAAGATTTCTATTGCTCTCTTATAATTATCTGTAGCTTCCTCGAAGCTTTCTTCTTGAAGTAAAAAATCTCCCTCCTCAATTAATTTAAATGCATTTTGTTGTTTGGCTAAATTCTTTGCTGAAAGCTCTTTTTGTTTTTCTATAGTCTCTACTTTTTCTAATTCTTTTGCTAGTTCTCTTTCTCTTTGGGTTTTAACTTTTTCTATAAATGCTCTATCACTCATTTCTTTCTCAATTGCCTTCTGTATTTCTTTTTGCTTTAAAATTTCATTATCTCTTCTTTTGTTTTCAATATTTTGAATTGCTCCCTGAATTAATGGAATCTCATCAATCCATTGAATTTCTGCAAAAATGTTTCCTATATCATAATAAATCTCAATAGCATAGTCTAATTTGCCTTGGAAAACAAGTTTTTCAGCTTTATCTAATAAATAAATAGCTTCTTCTTTTCTTCTCTCGCGATGAGCAATTTCTTCTTCCCTTTCCCTTAATATTACCTCTCTTTGTTTTAATTTGTCTCGTTGAGATTTCATCATTTTAGTAATTTTATCTTGAAAATCTTTTTCTTGTTTTTCTCGTTCAAGAGTAGTTTGTAAAGTTATTTGTCTCTTTAACTCTTCTTCACGTTTTCGATTTTCAAGCTCAATAATGGAATTTTGAATCAGACTTATTTCATTTTGCCATTGAGCATCTGCAAAAAAAGTTATAGAATAATGCAGTATATCAATTGCTCTCTCAAAATTACCTTGATTTACGTGATCTTGTGCTTCTTCTAACAGAATAAAACCTGCTTTCCTCCTCTCTTCCTTCTCTTTTAATTCTTCTTCATATTTTCTTAAAGCTATTTCTTTTTTTCTTAACTTTTCACGTTCTTTTTTTAATTGGTTGGTAATTTGTTTTTGAAATTCTTCTTCTCTTTTATGTCTCTCTATTGCTTTTTGGAAGTTCCTTTGTCTTAAATTAAGTTGGTTCCTTCTTATTTGTTCTATTTCATTAATAGATTTTTCAATTATAGGAATCTCATCAGTCCATTGAATTTCGGCAAAAACTTTTGCTGCATTCTGATAAGCGTTAACAGCATTTTCAAAATCTCCTCGTTTAATATAATCTTGAGCCTCATCCATATAATTAAAAGCAATATTTTTACGCTGTTCTCTATATTGTATTTCAGCATCTCTTTCTTTTAATTCAATTTCTTTTTGCTTCAATTTTGACCTTTCTTTATTTATCTGTTCTTTAATTTTCTTCTGATATACTAATTCTTGCTCTTTTCTCTCTCTTAATTTTAATTGCTCTTCTTGTTGCTTTTTTAGTTGAGATTGTTTAATCTTCTGAATATTTGTTATTGTAGTTTTAATTGTGCTAATATAGTGTTCCCATCCAGCCCCCAACTCTTCAATTATTTCTATAGCATTTTTATATTCGTTAATTGCTTTATCCAAATCTTTTTCTTCCTGTAATATATTATCTGCTCTCTCTAATATCTTAAAAAATTCATTTTCTTTCCTTTCCTTTTCTTTCCGTGATTTTTCAAGTTCTTTTCTTCTACGCTCTAATTCTTGAGTAGATTGCAATGATTGTTCTTTTTGTTTTAAAGATATCGAATCTTGGAGTTTCTTTAATTGATTCTCTCTTATTTCCTTAATTTGGTAAGTCTTTTGTTCTCTTTTCTGCTCTTCTCTAACATCATTTATTAAATTAATAATAGGCTGAATATAAGCATCCCATTCTATTGATCTAAGCATTTCAATTGCTTGATTAAACATCTGAATCGTTTTCTCATAATTTTTATCCCTTCTAAACATTTTTCCAATTTCAATTAAATTGAATGCTTTAGTCTGAGTTTCTTCTTCTAGCCTCTTTTTCTCTTCAAAATCGATTAATTTTCTTTTTTTCAATTCTGCATCTGAAGCAAATACAGGTTGTTTTGACTTAACTTTACTTTTTATTGCTTCAGAATCTTTTTTTTGCTGAGCTTGAAATTTCTTAAAATTTTCATAATCCAATTTAAGCTTATCAATTATTATTTGAAGATTACGAGTTTGTTCAGTCCAACCAATAGAAATTAATAACTCAACGGCTCTTTCATAATTCGAAATTGCATTATCAAAATTTTTCTCTTGTTCATATAATTTTGCATTGTCAATAAGTACAAATGCTTCAGTTTGTATTTCCTCTTCTCGTTTTTTCATTGCTTTATAGGTTTCTACTCTCTTTACCTTTTCAGAATCTGGTTTTTGTCCAAACATACTTGCAACTTGAGGCTCTAATTCTTGGAGTGTTTGAATCCCTTGTTTAGAAGATTCCAATTCTCTTTGTTGTAGAATGATTTTCTCCCGTTCTATATTATTAGCGAGGATTTTAATCTTTTCTTTTAAATTGTTTAATTGAGTATCAGACCAACCTGCCTGAGTTAAAAGAGCTATAGATGAATTATATTGTTTTATAGCATCCTCAAAGAACCCATCAGATTCTAAGCTTTTTGCTCCATCTAATAAAGCAAATGCTTGGTCTTGTAACTGCTCAATCTGAGTTTGTGCTTGAGTATATTGATATAATTTATCTTGTTTGAAATATTTATTTAATTCTTGAATTCTATCATAAATATCTTGAACTCTATGAGTTAAATAGCCACTTTGCTTAAGAAGTTCTCCTGCCCTTTCATAATTCATAATTGCTTTTTCTATATTTTTTTCCTCTTCAAGTTTTTGAGCTAATTCTAGTAATTCTAAAGCTTTTTGAGCTAATTCTTCAGCATTTTGCATTTTAATATTAATCCTTTTAAATTTATTTTTGATCTAAAAAAATTCTTTCATAGAATACAATCTTTTTTATTAGTTAAACTAAGTAATTAAACTTTTTATATTGTGATAATTATTTTAACTAGATTAGCATAAACGATAAAGGTTCTTAAATTTCCATGAATGTTTATCTAATTTTTAAATTAGATTTTAATCTATAAATGAAGGGAGAAAAATATTAATAAAATAATAATTGATATTGAACCTATTTCTAGAAGAATTTTCTATTTGGATGAAAGCTCAATATACGAACTTTTATTGAAATTAAATGTACCAATTAAAACTATATGTGGTGGTTTAGGTACATGCGGAAAATGTATAGTTTTAATTCAGAAAGGAAAGGATTATTTAAGTCAGCTAACTAACATAGAAAAGAACTTTTTGAGTAAAAAAGATATTGAAAATGGATATAGATTAGCTTGTCAAACTAAAATTAATGACTCAGCTATGAATTTAATAAAAGGGCTTACGCCGCCTCATTTTCGCATTTACTTACCAAATGAATTAGTATTTGAAGATTTCAACATTCTAACTTCCGGAATGAGGAAAGGAATCATTTTAAATCCAGCAATAAAAAAGATTTATCTTGAGATAAAAAAACCAACTTTAGAAAAACCTATTCCTGATTTTGAAAGAGTAAGATATACAATAATCTCTAAATATAATAATATTAAACAAGATCAACTTGAAATTGACTTTAATTTACTAAATCAACTACCTAACACTTTAAGAGAGAATAATCATAAAATCACAATAACTCTATGGAATAATAAGGAGATTATAGCATGTGAATCTGGTGACACTACAGAAAATAACTTTGGTATCGCTTTTGACATTGGAACAACTACAATTGTAGGGTATTTAATTAATTTGAATAATGGAAAAATTTACTCATTAGCGGCAAAGCTAAATAGCCAAACAGCATATGGAGAAGATGTTGTCACACGTCTTACTTTTATAAAAAATACCAAAAACGGACTACAGAGGTTAAATTTAGCTGTCCTTAACGACTTGAATAATATTATTTCAGAAGTTTGTAAAGGCATTAATATTAAATCTTCTGAAATCTATGAAGCTACTATTGTTGGGAACTCAGTCATGCATCATATTTTTTTAAATTTAAATCCAGTTAATATTGGATTAAGTCCATTCATCCCTATAATTCAAAAAGGAATGAATACTAAGGCCAGAAATTTAGATCTAAATATATCTAAAAATGGTAATGTATATACTGTACCAATAATAGCAGGTTTCGTAGGAGCAGATACGATTGGTGTAATTCTTGCTTCAAACATCCACTCAGAAAAAGAACTTACTTTAGCTGTTGATATAGGAACAAATGGGGAAATTATTTTAGGAAATCGGAAATTCTTAGCAACTGGTTCGTGTGCAGCTGGTTCTGCTTTAGAAGGAGCACATATTAGTGATGGGATGAGAGCTGCTACTGGTGCAATCGATACAATAAAAATTGATCCTAAGAATTTTGAAGTTACCTACACAACAATTAAAAATGAAAAACCAATAGGTATATGTGGTTCTGGATTAGTTGATGTTGTGGCAGAGATGCTTAAATCAAAAATTATTACAAAGAGTGGTAATTTTAATAAAGAATTCATTGATCATAAGAGAATAATTAAGAATAAAAATAATATTGAGTTTATAGTAGCTGAAAGACAGGAAACATCTATAGGAAAAGAAATAAAGATATCTCAAAGTGACATAAGACAGATACAAATGGCAAAAGCAGCATTTTATTCTGGTGCTAGACTTATTTTAAAGCATTTAGAGACTAATTTAGAGGTAAAACAAATATTTTTAGCAGGCGCATTTGGAAATTATATTAATAAATATAATGCAAAATTTATTGGAATGATTCCAGATATTCCAGA
>JBHLNY010000017.1:0-22702 GCA_048941065.1 Promethearchaeota archaeon | reverse complement strand
GAATTAGTTGCTGTTGTTGAAAATGATAATTGTAGTGTCGATGCATTACAAGTTATATTAGGTACTACTTATGGTAAAGGTAATCTTGTACATAATGATTATGGAAAAAATAATTATAACTTCTATGATAGATCTACTAAAAAGGCTATAAAATTAGCTTTAAAAACAGGCATTTTTAAACAAAAAAAGTTAACGAGAGATGAAAAAATTCAGATCTTGATGAATTCTAAACCTGAGGATGTTTTTAATATATATGATATTGAATTTGATCCTCCTGGAATGGCTGAAGTAGAAGAATCCTTACCTTGCGAGATCTGTGGAGAATTAACAATGACTTCACGCCTTATGTTTTATAGTGATAGTGATATTTGTGTCCCTTGTTACAAAAAGCTTCGTTCAGAATAGTATATTAAAACAGATTTAATAAAAGACGAATTTTTATTAATATTTTTGATGGATACTATTTCCTTAATAAGTTTTAACATTAAAATGTTCAATATGATGTAATATGGTTAATATCAATTCAGAATTCTTATCGAATGCGGGACCTTTTTATTTCGATGGAAATAGAATAGGCATTTTAATGATACATGGTGGGGGTGGTGGCACATGTGCAGACTTGAAACCTTTAGCAGAAGACTTATATAAAGCGAAAGGGTATACAATTCATATTCCTCTCCTCCCAGGATTTGGAACAACACCTGAAGATATGAGAAAGATCCCCATAAGCGCATGGAAAGCAACTTTAGAAAAAGAAATACATATAATTAAAGAGAAATGTGAAAAAGTAATTATTGGTGGGCATAGTATGGGAGGGATTCTAGCGTTAATCCTAGCTCCTTATAATAATGTTGATGGAATTTTTACTATAAATACGCCTATAGGTATTCAAAGATTTGCATTTAAGTTAGTACCTCTCCTTAAATTATTCATAAAATATCATTATATAGAAGCTGAGAAGTTTAGAAAAGAAACTAATAATCTATGGGTCGGGTATGATAAAATTCCAATTAACATCGCAACAAAAATAAAAAAATTGATGAAAGAGATGAATAAGAATCTATTTAGAATTAATTGCCCTACAATTGTATTTCAAGGTCGATTAGATTCAGATATAAAAGAAAACAGTATGGATTACATTTATAACAACATCAATTCCAGGAATAAGAAAAAAATCTGGCTTGACTGTAATGCTCATTCAATATTAAATAGTCCAGATCATCAGCAAATTGTTTCAGAACTTCTAAAATTCATAAGTGAGATTTGCCCTTAAAATATAAATTATTATTTTAATTATTAAAATATTAAATTTAAGAAGATAACATTTTTAAATACTATTAAAACATGATAATTAGAGAATTTACTGAAGAAGATGTTGATGAAATTACTGCTTTAATGAAGTATCTTTGTTCTATAAGAGATCAAGAGTTTGATGATGCCGCGTGGAAAGAGGATTTCGAATTGAAAATGAAGCAAGATGCAAATTCAGAAGTTATTGTTGCATTTGATAAGAATTTAAATCAAGTTATTGGAATGGGACATTGTTCTATAAAAATTTCAAGGAATGGCTTTAGATTTGGATATATTTCAAATTTAATTGTAAAAGAAGAAAAAAGAAGAACTGGTATTGGGGAAAAGCTATTAAGATATATGATTGATTACTTTCGAAGAAATCATATTCAGTCAATTAGATTGGCATTGAAACCAGATTTAGATAAAGCTGCTAAATTATTATTTATAAAATTAGGTTTTCAAGAAATTTCACATCTATATGAATTAACTATTTAACGATTTTTAGAGAAAATGAAACTAAATTTTAAATTAATAAAGGTTAAAATGATTAAACAATATTTTTAAATTATTCAAAACATAAGATGAATAACCTATGATTAAGAAGATGAATAAAGGACATACACTATTAGTAAAAGGACCTACAAGAATTACGTTACTAGAAGGAAAAATAGACGTCTTTGGGAAGGTTTTTCTTCCAAAAAAAGAAGGTGCTAATAATACTATGTCTCTGGGTGAAGAAATAGACATCTTAATAGTGCCCAGTGCTCAAAATTATCCTCTCTATGCATTAGAGAATTCAAAATTAGACATACTTACTAACTTAGAAGAAAATCTCCAATTAGTAGAAGAAAATTCAATAAGTGAAAAATGGATCGAAATCAAAGATAAAATTTTAGATGAATTGAAAAAAAACAATAGAAAATCACCTTTAAAAGTAATGGTGATTGGAATAAGTAGTGGAAAAACATCACTTATTAAATATCTAGCAAACAATTTCCTTATGGAAGGGTTGAAAGGAGGATATCTTGATTCTGATCTAGGACAACAAATTATTTATCTTCCCACTACTATTAATATTGGTACGTTAGATGATTTTATCATATCAAGTGATAATATTAAGTCTGAAAGTACCGTTTTCATAGGAAGTACTTTTCCAAAAGGGAATTACAAATATATCGTCTCAATTTCTTCCAAAGAATTAATTGATAAGTATTTAGAAACTAATAAAAATACAGATTTTTTATTAATTGATACAGATGGTTGGATAAAGACTGAAGCAGGAATTGTCTACAAGAACTTTTTTATTAAGACTGTTGACCCCGATATATTAATTGTATTTCATGATGAATCGATTGAAGAACTAAAAAAAATTGAAAAAGTTACTTCAAGTCAGAGGAAAGATAGGATATTATATCTTATTAAAGAGGAAAACAAATATTTTTACGAAAAAACTAAAGATGAAAGAAGATTCTTAAGACAAAGCCAATTTTCCAAGATATTTGAGAAATTTAGAAAAATGTCAATCCCCTTAAATGATATAAAGTTTATAAAAAACGACTATGATAAAGAAAAGGAGACAATTATTGAGAGAGAGATTAATATCAATGATTTAATTAATCTTCCATATCATTATGTTATAATAGCATTATGTAATGAAAATTCTGAGTTGATAGAGATAGGACTTCTTTTTACAATAAATGTTGAGAAAGATTATATATTATTATTTTCAGATTTAACTTATAAACAACAAATAAATGTTAAAAAAATACTATTAGGAAGCCTTAGGCTTAGTACAAAAGGAAATCACCAAGGATATTTGTACTTATAGAAGCTAATTTTTGGTGTATCAGTTATAGGGCTTAAAAGATATAAAAAGATTTTAACAACTTTTTTTGATTTGTGTTAGCAACTAAAATAAAATAAAAAAGAATTATTGCATAATTATATTAATAGCAATCTAATTTCTATTGTTTGATCTTTATGGATGAGCATCCTCTAACAAGGTTCTTAAAATTGATGTCAAAAAGTATATCAGATTCAGATTTGGAATTAATACATCTTGGTAAATCCTTAGGCTTAGATTTAGTGTCATTTGCGGAATTAAGAGCTTCACAAGAGGATGAATTTGCTGATCTAATTAGAGAAAAAGCTATAAATAAGATGGAAAAAGAAAAAGATAATTATTTAACTGAAAGAAACTCGTTTTATGCTGGAAGTATTGATTTTATGGTTTCTGATGAGCCGGATGGTAAAAAATTTTTTTTATTAGAAACTAATGGAGGATCTCATAGAGGACTTTCTATTATTACTAAAAAACAACAGTCGATTTTATATAATGGATATTATGAAGCTATTATTCATGCAAGAAAATTAATGTATAAAAAAGATAAAAAAATTCTTGTTTTAATCGGAGTACCTGTTAATGATGCTTTAATTCATGAAAAAGTTGTAATGGTGGAATATTTTAGAAGAAAACTAAAAGAAAATGGATATAGTGTTAAAATATTTAATAAAGGTAATTATGAGAAAGATTTTAAGTCAGATATTGTTTTTTTAATTGTAGATTATAAACAACTTTCAACTTCATTATCATTTTATAGGAATTGGGTTAAATATAAAGGAGAAGAAGTAAGTGTTTTAATAGGAGATGGAATAGCTCGCCGTTTTAATGATGAATTATTTATAAACTTAATAGAAAAAGATTTCACGAAATTAAATACGATAATCGTAAATCCTGTATTCAGAATAACTGATGATAAATCTTTAACATACTTAGCAAGTTATTTTGGGAGATCTAATCTTGAAAAATATAATCTCAAGTATCTATTATTCACAAAGGCATTTAATGAAAAAGATTTAATAAATAAATTAAAATATGTTATAAGAAAATACAAAAAGCCGTTTATTATCAAACCTAGTGGTGGTTCTGGGGGAGCTGGCGTTATTCCTGTTTCAAAAGAGGAAAATATAAAGCAGATAGTAAAAGAAAGTAAAAAGGAATTTTTTGCTAAGTTTATGAAAAATAGAAATCCATACCCCTATACTATTCAAGAAATGGCTAACTTTAGCTTAATTCAATGGATGGGGGGTAAACACACATTCGATATTAGAATATACTTAGCTCAAAATGAAGGAAAAATAATACCAATAGGTGGATTAGCAAGAATTGCGCGAGAGGAATATAAAGGAAGTTTAAATAAGCAAGAATTTGTAGTTAACTTATCAGGTTATAATGAACAAATTGAAGTTAATCGTGGGTGTGGTATTTCAGAACAAGATAGTAAGGTTCTCAACTTAACAGTAGATGATTATGTAAATATGTTTTGCATAGGATGCGTATTATTTAAGAGTATAACAGAAAATTATAATAAAATTATAAATTTTTCAGATTGGAAAAATCTTCTTGACTGAAATAAAATGAATCTTGAAACTTTAAAAAATCTACTAAATATCTCTAAAAGAGAATTAGTATACCACAATATCTTGAACAAATTAAGAAATTTTAATAATTTAGAATATGTTCAATATGAAGAGTATGAAATTTCGGAAGGTATAATCCCAGTTTTAACTATCGCTAAAAACGGAGATATAAATCTGGTTGAAAATATAAAATTATTCATAGGAGCACAACATAACGAATATAATGGTCTCTTTGGCATGCTAGAGTTCTTAAAATTACTTGAAGAGGGAAAAATTAAAATTAAAGATGTTTTGCAAAATAAGCAAATATTAATTTTCTTGCCTTTAATGAATCCTTATGGATTTATGAATCCTCAAAAAAGTAATAAATCAGGGTATTATTTAAAAAATGGGACAAATCTTAATAGATTCTGGCGAAGAGCTTTTGCACCAGAATATAAGAATGGAATGGAAGATTTAGATAAATATCCTACCCCAAAACAAATAAAAATAGTTAAAGATTTAATTGATCATTTTTGGAAAATCGAAGATATTTCATTATATATTATGGATTTTCATGAAACATCTTTAATTGAAAGATTTACAATTGAATTAAGTAAAAATCTTTCACTTTACTATAAATTTGATCATTGGCTTAAGGAAGGAATTATTTTCAATATCATTAAACTATATAAGATTCCTTATTCTAGAAATCCTTTATATTTTAAATGTAATCCTTCAGCTGATCACACTCATATAAATTTAACCCATAAACAATTAGAAGTTGTATCTGAGAAACTAAAAGACTTCATATCAAAAAATGATGTTCTAGGTAAATTACCTTTTTACTTCTGTTATAGTAATAAAAGTAAAGATTATTGCATAAAATTGGCTAAAAATGTATATGAAAAGTTAAAAGATAAATTATGGGAAACACAGTTTCCTGCTTTCAATCACAGTTTCATCAATCATGGCTGCTTTGTGAATATGAGTGAAGTTACAATAAGAGAGGGGGTTTTTTCTATGGAATTGGAATGTAAAAAACATTTTTTTAACATCTTTGAAGAGATTGAAAAATCCAAATCAGATCCACTATACTTGGAGAAAAAGTTGAATCTTATCAATGTAAGCATTGAATTAGCTTTAGAAACGATAAAAGAAATGGCTAAATTAATCTAAAGTGAACAAAAGATTAAAAACCAGAGATTAAAAAGAATTCAATGAAAGGAAGTAATTATTTCTTGATCATCCGACTTTCTCCATTTAAACATTCTACATGGAAGTAAATAGCCTTACTTCCATAAAATTTACCATTTATAGTATTTCCTAAGGTAAATTGAAATACATTATCTTTATTTTTAACTCCAATCTCCGTTCCACAAATTTTACATTTATACATATTATTAATTGGATATTTTAAATTCGAGAGTCTTTTGAATATAGTTTAATTTGAGATATTTAAACTAAACAAATAAAAAATTAGAAAAAAAAGTCATTTAGGAATTAAAAAAACTCATAGTCGCTCCTACTAAAGCTAATTCATTCTTTTTTTGAGAATGCCCCCCTTTTTTCAAAATTAATTTATGTTTATCTAAAGTTTCTAATAATAATTTATTTTGAGAAAAATTTTTCAATTTAATAATTCTATCATTTCTAGCATGAATCAACATAACTCTTTGGGAAAAAATTCTCCATTCTTCAATTGAATGTGTGTTTTTTACCTGGTCCATAACAAAATAAGGAGACACCTTCATATTTTCATTTAAGTTAGGGAATAATTTTACACCTTTAATAAAATAACTTAATAGTATTAAAGGATTATATTTTGGAATATTTTGCTTATAATTTGAAATTGAAGATATTGCTATTATTTTTTTAATATCCCGGTTTGGAAATCCTCCACATAATACAGTTATGGCTCCAATACTAAATCCAACACAATAAATTTCCATTTGGTTTAAATCTTTATTCGATCTTACCCATTCTATAACTTTTTTGAAGTCTTCAATTCTTTCTAAAAATTGATTTCTTCTTCCTGTTTTTTTAGATTCACCAATTCCCCTTGCATCATAAGCTAGTATTGTATATCCATTACACACTAATGGAAGATAATAATATTGAAGTGTGTTTTTTGTATCAGAAAAACCATGACATATTACTATTAAAATATTTTTTAATTTAATTACTCCTTGATCTTTAGGAGTGATCAAATCAGCATGTAAATAAGCTTTCTGTTTCTTACTTTTCTTATTAATTTCAATTTTTAATTTTAAAATTTCAAGCTCTTTTAGATTAAGAGGCATCCATCTTTTAAACCACATATCTCTGAAGCTAAAATAAATCTCAAATGGCGTAAAAACTATTAGAAATGTAGTAGTAGATAAGTTAAGACACACATGATAGGGGTTACCAAAGATATTATCATTGACATGCCAAATGTAGGCACTGATTATCAGAGAAATGATTATTACTAATAATCGTTTTAGATTTTTTGAGAGCAAATAAAATCCCTTAAATCACATTTTAAAATGGATTTCAATAAAATTGACTAAAAAGTAAAAGAGAATTATTTTAGTTATGGTTTATCTGGTTTTGGGCAACCATGATCATGGGCGATTTTACATCCCGGTTTACTCTTTAACCCGGGACAAGGGTTACATTTGACATCTCTTAACATCTGTACGACCGTATCAACTTCTAGTCCAAATTCTTCTTCTTCGGATTCATCAACTAACATTTCATCTTCAATTTGAGAAAGATCATAATCAAGATCTTCTTCTAAATCATCTTTTTCATCATATAAATCTATAACTTCATCGCCATCTTCATCAACTTTTCCTTCTGGAACATCATCATTCTCAGATTCTGCACGTGAAACTTTTTTTTTTGCCATTTTATCCACAAATTAGTTTAATTGTATTTTAAGATTTTGTTATCTTAATTATATAATCTTTGTTAAAATTTAATTTTAATATATTTAACAATAAATAAGATTTTAAATGTTTTTAAAATAAAAGGAATTTTTTAAACTCTTTGAAGGTATATTATCATATTTTAGATCTTCTATTTGATTCATTAGTTTATCATTTTGATTTAATTCATGATAAAGATTATCTATTTTGGAAAATGTAGATACTAATTCTTGATTTTGGAAGACTCTAAATTTAGGTAAAATAAATCGAGGTAAAAGGTATTTGAATTGAATATTTGGAATGCTTTTTTTACTAAATAGTAAATCTGTAATTAAGTTAATTTTAAAATTTGAATTAGTATATAAATCTTTAAAATATAATAAATTAACAAAGCAATTGGCTAATTTTATATAGAATTCTAAATTAATTTCAAGATCTTTGCATTTTTTTTCTTTAAATTGATTGATATCTGAATCCTTGAAACTTTCCAAGTTACCTGAATTTAAATCATATTTTAATTGTGAGAGAATTTGAATTATCTTCCCTAAATAGGATAATGATAAAGGAAATTCCTTAGGTAGTGGTAATCTTCTTACAAAACTCCCATTAAACCTTAAATATCCTCCTGCCATATGTAGAGAACTAAATAACGATTTAAATGTCAAATTTATTGCATTTGAATTCAATATTGCTAATAAACAGAATAATTGATCAGTTGAATAAGTAGGAATGATTAAAAAATACAATCCTGTTACATTAGCATACAATCCAGGATCATAAACGCAAGTTAAATCTTTAGCAATTTCTCTAAAGATTAATTTTTCACTATTAAGAATACCCCATCTGTTTTTAAAATCTGGAAAAAAGTTGAAATATGAGATTTTAAAATCTTTTTTAGCAATTTTAATATGCTTATCAAAATTTATATAATATTTTCCTACATTTCCAGTTCCAATTAGTAGTAAATCCTTATCAGTTTCTTTATCTTCATTGATATCATCAAGGTATTTGGACCAATTTAAGAATCCAAATGGCCTATATATAATTCTCAAATTATCAATAACTTCATTTATTGGCTTAAATTTATCATATAGGAAATTTAATAAACCTATATTACCCGATATGGGAAAAGTATAAGAAGGGAGATCTTTTATTGAAATTTGGGTTAAAAAATTTGAATATGTGGGATTGTTATTTTCTAAATCTTTCAAGCACTTAAATTTTTTAATTGAAACCAAATCATCTTTACTTGGTTTCTTCTTTAGAAAGGAAATTATGATAGGATAGGTAGCTACGCTTTCAAAGATTGGTACTGAAGAAATATTGATTATTTCTTTGAGTATTGTGTTATTTAATAGCAAATTTCTAATTTTTACTCCATAATCTGCTGATAAAAACTTATTTATGGTTAGAAAAGCAAGGCAGCCTGTGTCTTGTTTTAATAATTCAAAAGATTTTTCTATAAATAATACAGAAATATCAAATAATCGATAAGCGGATTTGAATTCCTTAATTAACTTGTTCTTATATTCAAGATTTCTTAACTTTTTATTTTCAATATAGGGGGGATTTCCTATGATTATATCAAATTGATTTGAATTAAATTCCAAGAGAAAATCTAAATTATAGATATTAAATTTGAGATTAAAGTGACTAATAAATTGATTTAAATTTTCAGGTTCCAAATTCTTAGTATTTATATCATTATAATTGATAATATTTGTATTTTTTGATAAAAGCCATAAAACTAATCTTAATTTTGAGATTATGTATGCTGATTTTTCAATCTCAATTCCATAAAGATGTTTCTCTATTATTTCTCTACATATGTCATATTCATTTTTCTCTGAATAAAGAATTCTATAAATTTCATATAGCTTATTAGCAGCAGAAACTAAAAACCTTCCAGAACCACATGCTGGATCCATAACTTTTATATTTTCAATTCTCTCTATTAATTCTTTCCTTAATTCTCGGTTAGTAATTAAAAATCTATTTAAGAATTCAGGATCAACCTTATTTCGAGATAATTTTTCATTATTAATCAACCCTTCAATATATATTTTAAAAGCATTAGCTACAATATAATCAGTAACTTGTTTTGGTGTATAAATTATCCCCAAAGTCTGAATACTATCTTTTTCAACAAATTTTTGCTTTTCAAATTTTTGAATCAGTTTATGTGCTTTTGAGATGATGTTTTGAAGAGAGGGTTTTTCCATTTTAACAATTTTCAGTTCTTTTTCTATTTATTTTTATTTTAAATTTCCTCATTTATAAAAGTATTAGGAATAATAACAAAAATAAGAAAATAATGATTAGAAAAATTTAAGAACCTTACAAGAAAAGGAATTAAAAGTTGATTGATAATAATTTTTTACAAGAGCTAATAAAAAGACCTCAACAAATTGTTAATTTAAAATTTGAGGATATTTCTAAGATTTTAAGCAAGGCAAAAGATATTTTTAAGGAAGAGAATCTATTATTAGAGTTTAATATTGACGATAGAGAAGAAAATGTTTATGTTATTGGAGATATCCATGGTAATTTAGATAGTTTATTAACTTTGATCGATATTATGAAAAAAAGTAATCCAAAATTAATTATCTTCTTAGGAGATATAGTAGATCGAGGAATTAGACAATTAGAGTGTTTAATAGTAATTCTGGCATTTAAAATTCTTAATCCAAATAGAGTCTTTCTTTTAAAGGGAAATCATGAAACCTTGGAAATGAATCAATATTATGGCTTTTTTCAAGAGTTTATTCAAAGATTTAATGATCAAAATAAATTTAAAGAAATCTTAGAAATCTATTATATTCTTCCCTTTTGCGCTACAATCAATAGTAAAACATTATGCTTACATGGTGGTATTCCCGAGGATATAGAAATTCTAAAAAAATTAAAGGGTTTAAAACCTCAAGATATTCATTCTGTATTTAAATCAATCTCAGATGGTTTATATCAGATTATATGGAATGACCCTAAAGAAGGACTGAAAGGATTTGTTGATAGTTTTAGAGGGCCAGGAATTAAATTTTTTGGAGAAGATGTATTTAATAGTTTCATGGAAGCAAACAATCTTAAATATCTTATTAGAGCACATGAATGTTTTCCAGAGGGTTATAGATGGTTTTTTAACAATCATTTGCTATCTATATTTTCTTCAGCTAACTATAGAGGGTTTTATGCTCCAAATCCTGCATCGTATGCTATAGTTAGAAATGATAAGATACTCCCAATTAATGTTGAAATATCAAAAACTGTTTTGGATTAAGTAATTTGAGATGCATCAGGTTTAATAAAAAGCAGATTATTGCCACGGATAAAAATTTCATTATATTTGGCAACTGGACTCCCATCCATTATCTCTGTAGCATCTTCTAATATCATATTCATATATGCATCTATTTCTTTCAACAATCCTTTATATTCTGTTCCATCCTTTAGTCTCAAAATTATTTGGCTATTTTGAGCAGCTTGTAATATAGCCAAAGGATTTTTAGATTTTGGCTGAATACTGTTTCTTGACATTATTTTTAATACCTTAAATAAAAAAATTTATTATATTATTTGAAAAGATAATTTAAAGATAAATTTTTTTGAATTAAAACCTTTTTATCGGTAATGAGGATTATTAGATTAAATTTTTTTTTGGTATAATTTATTGAAGATTCTAAATAAAACTACTGATAAAAAAAAGAAGATTATAAGTAATTATAATAAAACAGCATATTTTTATGACAATCGATATAGAGAAATCCAAGAACAAAAATATAAAGTTATTTTAAATAAAAACTATCGATTAAAAAGTAAAGTAATTTTAGATGTTGGATGTGGTACTGGACTTTTTCTTGAATTTATAATAGAATTAAAAGGGCAGAGTAATTATATTCCTTTTATCTATGTAGGCACCGATATTTCGTGGAAAATGTTAAAAATTTTTCGAATAAAATTTCAAAAATTAAAATTGAAAAGCGAATTCAATTTGGTTTTAGCCGATGTTGAGAACATACCATTTAGAGATGATATTTTTCACTCAATATTTTCTCTTACTTCTTTCCAAAATTTGCCCAATATTGATAAAGCAGTGAAAAATTTGTATAGAGTTGGTCAAAATGAAGCAGATATAACTATTTCAATTTTAAAGAAAAAATCTAATTTAACTGAATTAAAGAATTTGCTAAACCCAATATTAGAAAGTCTTACTTCAATTAACAAAGAAGATTTGGAAGACTTTATAATTCAAGGAAAGCTTTTAAAAAAGTGAAATAAAATCTTATTTCTTATAAAAAGAAGCAATAATCTTATTAGGATCGCTTATAACATTATATTTTTTTTGAAAGTAATTGCATACATTTATAATGTCTCTTTCCAAAAACGAACTTGCATTTGGATGATTACTAGGAACCCACTGCAGCCAATCTATTATCAAAATATTTCCTTCCTCATCTAATATAATGTTAAACTCTCCTAAATCCCCATGAATCATATTAGCTTTTTGATAAATAATGTACATTTGTTTTATAATTCTATTAAATAATTTTCCAGGATTGTTAATGCTTTTAAAATGTACCAACTCTTTACCTCTTAAATAAGACATTACAATAATATGTCTATTAAAAGCGATAGGTTTTGGAGTATTCAAATTAAGCTTATAAATTTTTTTTAAAGCTTTAAATTCTTTTTTAGCAGCAAGTCTATTAATGTATAACCAAGAAAGATGTGCTCTTTCTCCTACTAAATCTCTGAATCGCTTAATATTTTTAAAACTGGTTCTCCCTATTCTGTAGATTTTTAATGCAAATATATTCTTACGATCATCCATACAACTATATACATCCGATTCTTTACCTTTTCCAATAATAGGTCCTAATTGACTAATAATATTCTTCTGTACTAATGCATGTAAAGCCAATAGATCGTAAGCTTTTGAATTGAGCGTATACGCTATTTCAGATTTAGAGGATTCTCTAATAATTAAATCAAGTTTATGGACCTTATTCAAGCGAAATAATGTTTCTTCCATCTTATACCTTGAATAGAATTTAATATCATTAATTGTCACATACTCAGATCTCTTCATCCCAATTTCAATTGCCATTAACATTCTTAGATCTTCTTTTTCTAGTTCTGGGAGAAGTTTTGCTGCTTCCACATACTATTTTTTATTTTTTACCTTAAAAGATTTTTTGATGTGAATATTTATATGATAATCTTTTATTTGATTTGTTTTGATTCAAAAAGGTCTAAAGAAAAAATATAAATAAGAATAGCGAAAAAATATAACTATTACTCGTATTCTAAGAAGATGAAAGAGAGACTAAAAAAGAAATGGTTAATTGTTAAAGAAAAAGTCTACTTAAAATTACAGTCCTTTTTTAAGCATGAAATTAACCATAAGGATCTTGTATTTCTTGAAAAACTTGGAATTTTAGTATTATTATTGATTTTTTCACTTGTTTTTTTAGATCTTAACAAATCTATAAGTTATAATAGGTATGAAAGGATACAATTCAAGTCCACAGGGGCAACTCTATATGCAAACTTATATTATCCATCAAAAGATTTAAATTTTCAAGAGAAGAAACCACTTATTATATATTGCCATGGGATTGGAAGTAAGAGAGACTTTGACATTAGAATACCAATAGAATTTACAAAAAGAGGTTTTTATGTTGCAGCACTAGATTATCAGGGTCATGGTGAAAGTGGTGGTAGTATAAATAATTTTAATAAAACAACTGGTATACCCGCTCTTGCCCAAGATTGTTCCAAATTGTTAGATAAATTAGAAAAATTATCCTTTTATTCTAATGTTAATGCTTCCCAGATTGGTTTGATTGGGCATTCACTAGGGGGAATGGTTGTTCTTATGAACCAAGCTTTAGATCCTCGTTTTAATGTTACTGTAGCTTGGGCACCGTTGGTAAACTTTGAGCCTCCTCGATTTGGACTCGAATGGGAAGATCATAAACAATATATTCCTATTAATCTATTAAACGAGACAAATACTAATAATCTGCTAATAATAATGCATGTTAAAGATGAAGTATTAGATTTTTCTGATAATGCTTTGAAAGCTCAAAATTTAACAAATTGTAATGTGATTAATATAACAAAACCATTGATTGGTGGAGGACACCAATTATTTTCTAATGAAGTTCTTGTTGAATCCATTAAATGGTTTGAAACGCACTTTTTTAGTTCTGAAACTATAAATGGGTCAATTAATATCACTTTTATATGGAATTATATTCTTATCTTCATCAATTTAATTTTATTAATTATTATAGTCCTTCTCTTGATTTCATATACTTCGAAATTTTTTCGATTTGATAGTGAAACATCTAGTTTAACTATGAAAATGAAGAATATCTTTAAGTCTAAGTCAGAAAAAACTAACAATATTCTTAAAATAGTTATTTATACAGCTATTTTTATATTTAATTGGTATCTCTCTGAAAGATTATTTGGATTAACTGGAATCTTTTACGCATCTCTTGCTTTTATATTAGGATACTTCAGTGTGAAAATATTTTCTTACATTAAGAAACCTAAAATAGAGAGGGCTAAATTTAATTTAATAGAATACTTAAGATCGCGAATTAAATTAAAATTTTTTATTTTTACTACTATAAGTGCATGGTATTTTATTGGCGTCTACTTGATTTTTTCATTTTATTATCCTTTTGCATTTATGTGGCCTTCGAATATCACTAATATGCTTATATCAATAGCTATATTCCCCATCTATTTTTCGATAGAACTTCTATTTAGAAAAATAATATATCCACAATTTAATTCTATTAAAACAGAGAAATCAAAAGAAAAACTCATTATTTTTTATGCGATTTTTATTTACATAAATTTGATGGTTTTGACTCGCAATTTATTATATTTACCTTCAGTATTGTTTACTTATATTATATTATTAATCGTTTCTATTCAAAATACCTTAATTTATAAACATACAAAACATTTTTTCTATGTTTTAGTGACTTCTTTTGATATAATCCAATTATTTTTCTCTGCTGTAATATCGAATGTAATAGGAATTGGTGCTGTTTCTCATCTATTCTAAAATATAAATCTTCGATAAGTTTTCAAAAATGTAAATAATTTATATAAATTTGGGATTTCAAATAAGAGAATTGCGATCAAATTTGAAATTGCAAAGATCAAAATATCTCTTTTTAATATTAAATAATTAGTTAAGGTTGAGCCTTCTTGAAATACAAATAAATATATACCTTGATTTAAAAAGAATACAATTCCTAGGCAAATAATGAATCCAGATGCGTTAAAAAGTATAACTTGATGATCTTGTTCAAAAATTCCGATTGTTACATTAATGCCAAATACTATTAGAGAAAGAATTACAATGATTCTTGAGCTTTCAATCCATCTATCGTATCTATTTGCATTTACTACAAAATTTCTGCCAAAACCAGACCAAAACAATGAAGAAGATAAATTCAATATCAAAATACCGGCAAGAATGACTGATAACAAAGTTAAAATAAAAAATGTTCGTATAGTAATTAGTCTACTAAAGACTAATTTTTCCTTTTCTTCGTTAAGTCTTACAAGTTCTAACATCCTATCAATTTCTTTTTGGATTTCTTCTGGAATTTCCTTTTTAAGCACTCTTAATTGAAAGTTTGAATCTGGATAACTTGAAATTAAATCTTGTACTGAATTATAACCTTTTTTAAATTTTTCTCTAGTACTTTTAGGTCCCTTCCAAATATAGACAATTTTTTTATTTTCATCTAAGAAAGCGCATATATCTTTCAACAATAAGTTCTTTTCCTCAATCCATGCCTGTTTATTCTGAAAATAAACGTAAGTTCTAAGCATTATGGATCATATAATCATATATGTCTTTAATTTTTATTTTTTCCTAAATTTGATAAGAAAAAGCTAAAGTAATAATAATCTTTACTTAAGTAAAAAAATAAATATTGTATTAATTATTCTTGTCTTTCAATTCTATTCTGTATTTCTCTCCACATATCTTCTATATAAATTTTATATATTTCAATTTCATGGGGAGTTATACTTTTAAACCTCTTTTGAGCTTTCAGATATTCTTCAATTGGTTTTCGTTTAGATGGATCCAAATATCTACTACTGGGTTTTGATAAAATTAATTTCCCATTTAATACTTCATAGAGAGGCCAAAACCCAGTTTGCACAGCTAATCGACCAATTAACATCGTATCCTTAGGTTCATATCCCCACCCCGGAGGACATGGTGAAAGTATATGGAAATATTTCGTTCCAATGATTTCCCTTGCTTTTTTAAATTTTTCATACAAATCTAGTGGATAAGATGCGATACCAGTAGTAACATATGGAATACCATGAGCCTCCAAAATCTTTGGCATATTTTTTTTATGCCCTAATTTACCTTCAGGTGTGGTTGTTGTTCTAACACCTAAGGGTGTTGAGCCACTACGTTGAACTCCTGTATTCATATATGCTTCATTATCATAACAAGCGAAAATAAAGTTTGTTCCTCGTTCAGCAGCACCACTTAAAGCTTGTATTCCTATATCTGTTGTTCCACCATCTCCTGCAAATGCAAGAACACAGATTTCTTCATCTAATCCCTTGTCTTGTAGAGATGCATAAATCCCTGATGCTGAAGCCCCTGTAGTTGCAAAGGGGGTATGATAAACAGATATCTTTGTTGAACAAAATCCTTGCATTCCATGTAACACTGTTAAACATGAAGCAGGGACAGTTATGATTGTTTTTGACCCAAGTGCTTTAAGAGCAATTCGATAAATCAGTGCCATACCACATCCAGCACATGCTCGTGTACCAGGATAAATATATTCTTCTTCTGGAAGATCCATAACATTTACCATTTATTCTCAACCTCCTTTGAAATATGTTGATTCATCATAACTTTTTAACTGCTCTAATTTTAAGCCCAAAAAATCTGTCTTATTAGTAATCAATTCTTCTTTAAACTCATTTAAAGCTTTATGAACACCAGTAAGAATGTGTTTTGTCTTCACATCTCTTCCACCTAATCCAACAATGAAGCCTTTTATTTTTGGTCTTCGTTTCAAGCCATAAAGTGCAGCCTTTAATTCATATGATAAAACTCCCTCATACCCATATCCAATGTCTCTGTCAAAAACAATAATATTTTCTTTATCCTTGAAGAATTCTCTCAATTCTTCTGCCGGATAAGGTCTAAATAACTTTAAACTTACTAATCCAATCTTTAGACCTTCTTCTCTAAGTTTCTTAATTGCAATTCTAGATTGAGATGCTACTGAACCCATGGCAAAGATTATAGTGTCTGCATCATTAGTATCAACTGTTTTATAAATTCCATTTCCATAAGATCTCCCAAATTTTTTAGAAAATTCGTCATGAACGTCCTTAATTATCTTAATTGAATTTTCTAAAGATTTTTGTAATGCATATCTATATTCATAATATCCTGGAGCAGTTCCTTCTGCGCGTTTAACTATATTAGGAGTAGTAACAGGATCAATTCCTTTTACTTTTGAAATATCAGATAAATTAATGTGATGTTGAAGAGGTGGTATAAATTCATTAATATCGTGTTGGTTTTCCAATTTAACTGGCATCATCGTATGACTAAGGATATATCCATCATAGGCTATAATTGTAGGTAAAAGAACACGAGGATCCTCAGCAATTTTAAAAGCTTGGAGATTTGTATCGTATATTTCTTGATTGTTCTCACACATAAACTGAATCCATCCAACATCTCTTATCGTTATAAAATCTTGGTGATCAGTCCAAACACTCCAAGGAGCTCCCAATGATCTAGTTGCTAGGTTTATAACTATCGGCAATCTATTTCCTGATGCCCAAGGTAACATTTCATACATTAACTCTAAACCATGAGCAGAGGTTGCTGTGCCAACTCTCGATCCTGTAGCAGAAGCTGCACAACATACAGCAAGAGCAGAATGCTCAGATTCAACTTTTACAAATCTTGCTTTTAATTTGCCTTCTGAAATAAATTCAGCAATTTTTTCTACCACAGGGCTCTGAGGTGTTATGGGATATGCAGATATAACCCCCACATTTGCTTGTCTAAAGGCATGGGCTGCAGCATGGTTTCCTGTTAAAATCATTATATTTTCGTCAGAATTTATCTTTTTTTCCTTAATTATAGTCACTCATATTTCACCTCTTCCATCGATATAGCTTTTACAGGGCATTCTTCCATACATATTCCACATCCTTTGCAATAATCTAAGTCAATTTCAGGAGGGATAGTTCTTGATACTACTGCCTCAGGGCAATATAACCAACAATTAAAGCAACTAGGTTTCCCAGACTTTGCTGGTATGCATTTACTTACATCAATTACAGGTATCCATTTCGCCCAGGAACCTGTTTTTCCAGCTTCTCCTTTTACTGGTTTTTGAACAGAACCAAGAATTTTTTGATAATCTTTTTTCGATTCATTCATAATTCATCAGTTTTAGATTAATTTTAAAGCCTTGTATTAAATCAAAAGCATATAAATTTTTAATTCTTACCATAAAGATTAAAAAGATTTTATAGTGAATTTTAATTAAATTATTAGCTTTTGAATCTGGCTTACGAGTAAATCACCTTTTTAAGGAAAAAAAAAGACATAAATACTACTTATTTTATTATTCACATTAGAAAGAATAACTAGCCCCCTAATTGACATTTTAAGAAAGTTTAAAATGTTGAAGACTTAAAATTATTGAGGTTTAAAATGGATAAATCACAAAAAACATCTAAATTAATCGCTGAGTTGGAAAAATATAGGAGTATAATTAAGAATATTAAAGAATGTTATTTTGAGGTTGATTTAAAAGGTAATTTTACATTTTTCAATGACTCATTATATAAACTTTTGGATTATTCTCAAAATGAGCTAATAGGATTGAACTATAAATACTTTACTGATGAAAAAGATAGGGCAAAAATCTTTAAAGGATTTAACACAGTTTATAAAACGGGTATTCCACTAACAGATCTTCAATACAAATTTAAAGATAAAAATGGGAAAACGTTAATTGGTGAAACTTCTGTTTATTTAAAATATGACATTAAGGGAAATAAAGTTGGTTTTTATGGTTTATTTCGAGACATTACTAAAAGGAAAGAAGAAGAAAAAGGATTTAAAGACCAATTAGAAAGTAAAGTCGAATTAAGAACTAAAGAGTTAAGAGAATCCGAAGAAAAATATAGTAATCTTTTCCATCATTCAAATGATGCGATTTTTTTACATGATTTAGAAGGAAATATTATAGATGTTAATCAAAAAGCATTGGAACAATTTGGATATACTAAAGTAGAGATTTTAAAACTTAAAATTCCGGATCTCCATCCACTAGAAGAACTTGAATTATCTAAAAAAGCTTTTGAAGCAGTTTCAGAAGAAGGATTTGTAAGTTTTGAAATAAAGTTTAAAAAGAAAACTAATGAAATTTTTTTAGCTGAAGTATCATCTAGTTTATTTGATATAAGAGGGAAAAAAGTTATCCAAGGAATTGTTAGAGACGTAACACAACGTAAGTTAGCTGAAGAAAAGTTAAAAGAATCGGAAGAAAAATACAAAAATATAATAAATCATTTAGATTTAGGATTTTATCAATTAAATTGGGATGGTATTTTATTAAATTATAATCCTGCTTTTAGTAAATTATTAGGTTTCGATCCATTTGAAGACTTAAAAAGTAAGAATATACATGATTTTTGGCAAAATCCTGAAGAAAGAAATACATATTTAGATGAAATCAAAAAGAAAGGTTATGTTAAGAATTACTTAGTTCACGCAAAAAACAAATATGGCGAGAATTTAGTTGTGCAATTAAATTCTCATATCTTGAAAAAAGATAAAGATAAGCCGATTATAATTCAAGGATTAATATCAGATATCACAGAAAAGTTCGAATTAGAACAAAAATTAAAAGAATCGGAAGAAAGATATCGCAACTTAATCGAATCTGTACCATTTGCCATTGCTCTTATAGATCAAAAGGGCAAAGTTATATATTGCAATCCTGCAATTGAAAAATTATTAGAATATAACAGAGATGAATTAATAGGTCGTGAATTTAGGCATCTCACAACAATCCATCCGAAATATATACCAAAAATACTTAACCGGTTTGAAAAGTTGCTTGGAGGTGAGATTTTACCTCCTTTAGAGATTGAATTGTATAAGAGAGATGGATCTTTGATTTGGGTGCGTTATCAGACGAATATAGTCAAGTTGGGTGATATTATACTAGTTCAAGCCATTATTAATGATATTACTGAGCAAAAAAAAGCTGATATTCTCATTAAGGAAGAGATTAAAAAATTAAAAGAATTGGATCAAATCAGAAAAGACCTAATTTCTAGAGTCTCACACGAGTTGAAGACACCGCTTGTTTCTGTATGTGGAGGATCTGAACTTCTTTTAGAATTACATAAAGCTCAATTGGATTCAGACGTTTTAGAGTTATTAGAACTCATAGAAAAAGGAGGTAAAAGATTAAAATACCTAGTCGATAATTTACTTGATATTACGCGAATAGAATATAATAAACTCAAATTAGATAAAGACTTAAACGATTTAAGTAAGATAATTAGAGGTTGTGTCAATGAATTGATGTATTTAATTAGACAAAGAGAAATAAGTTTGGATCTAAAGCTAATAGATAACTTATATTTAGAGATTGATAAAATAAGATTAGAGCAAGTAATTATAAATTTGTTATCCAATGCTATAAAAAATACTCCACCTAAAGGAAGAGTTGAAATTTCTTTACAGAAAGTAAATGATTGGGCTGAAATTTCAATTATTGATACAGGGATTGGCTTAACAAAAGAAGAAATGGATATTTTGTTTACAAGATTTGGTAAAATTGAAAGATACGGAGAAGGTTTAGAATTTATAGATATTCAAGGTTCTGGATTAGGTTTATATATCTCTAAAGAAATTGTGGATTTACATGGTGGCCAGATAAGAGTTGAATCCGCAGGAAGATTTAAAGGAAGTAGATTTATTGTAAAACTTCCTATTAATAAAGTTGTAACATATCACTAAAAAATTTGTTATATAACTACAATTTGTTAGAAAAATGGGATACAACAAAGAAGAGATTAGAGAGAAATTTAAGGACCTATTTGAAAATTCTTTAGATTTAATTTATGTGAATGATCTGAAAGGGAATATTCTTGATGCTAATGATATTGCTTTAAAAGCTCTTGGATATAAAAGAGAAGAGATTCCAAATATTTCTTTTATAGATTTAGTTGATAAAGAAAATTTGGCTAAAGCAATAAAAGTTACGAAAGAAATAGTACAAAAAGGAAAGCAAACAGAACGTAGTGAATATAAACTTAAAACTAAGAATGGTAAATTTATTTATGTTGAAACATATGCAATCCCTTTGAAAAATAATGATAAAATTTATGCAATTTTAGGAATCGGAAATAATATTACTGAGCGTAAAATTGCTGAGCAAAAACTAAAGGATTCAGAAGAAAAGTATCGTCATCTATTTGAAAATTCTCCTTATTTTGTAGGGTTAGTAGATTTAAAAGGAAATTTAATAGATTGTAATGATAGAATTGATCATTTTCTTTCAATCCACAAAAAAGAGAATTTTATTAACAAAAATTTTAGAGAAATATTCTCTATTAATAAAAAAAATAAATATATTATACCTATATTTGAGGAAAGTTACAAAAATATACTTAAAGGTGAAATATCAGATCCTATTGAATTCAAATTATATAGAACAATAGGGGGTGTCTTGTGGTTAAACCTCCGAGGTTCTTTAATAAATATTGAAGGAAAAAAATTAATCCAGTTTATAATTCAAGATATTACAGAGAAGAAAGAAGCGGAACAAAAATCAAAAGAATCTGAAGAAAAGTACAAGAACCTAGTAGAAAATGCTCAAGAAGGTGTTTGGGCAGTAGATGAAAATAATAAAACAATCTTTGTAAATCAAAAAATATGTGAAATGCTTGGATATACTAAAGATGAAATGATGGGTACAAATTTAGATGTATTTTTAGAGGATTCAATGATGGAATTAACCAATAGTTATCGAAAACGTAGAGAAAAAGGTTTGAAAGATACCTATGAACTTGAATTTTTAAAAAAAGATGGAACTATTATACAAACAAGTATAAACGCCGCACCAATTTTAAATGAAAATGGAGAGTTTAAAGGTTCATTTGCATACATTAAGGATATTACAAATAGAAAAATAGCAGAGCAAAAGTTAAAAGAATCTGAAAAGAGGTATCGAAATCTTTTTGAGTCTATGCCTTACGTTATAGTTTTGATAAATCAGAAAGGAATAATTACTGATTGTAACCTTGCAATAGAAAAGGTATTAGGATATGATAAAAAGGAAGTAATCGGTAAAGAATTTAGAAACCTACAAATCATTCATCCAAAATATTTACCTATTACTTTAAAACGGTTTAAGGGAGTAATAAAAGGAGAAATCTTACCTCCATTAGATCTACAGATATATAAAAAAGACGGCAATTTAATTTGGATAAATTATCAATCCTCACTAGTGGACATGGGTGATGAGTCATTGCTACAAGTAATTGTTGATGATATTTCAGAACAAAAGAAGGCTGAATTAGAATTGGTAGAATCTGAAAAAAAATTTAGAAAAATTTTTGAATCTATACCAGATCTCTATTTTCTCGTTGATCATGATACAACAATTTTAGACTATAAAGGGAAAGAGGAAGATTTGTATTTACCTTCAGAATTATTTATCGGAAAGAAATTAACAGATGTTATGCCCTTAGAAATAAAAGATCTATCATTAAATGCTGTAAAGGGCACTATAAAAACACAGCAACCACAATTGATGGAATATTCTCTTCCTATAAAGGATATAACTCGTTATTTTGAAGCTCGCTTTCTTTTTTTCTCTGAAGAACGTGTTGCTATATTTATACGGGAAATTACAGATCGGAAAAAAGCTGATTTTCTCATTAAAGAAGAAATTAATAAATTGAAAGAATTAGATCAAATTAGAAAAGATCTTATTTCTAGAGTTTCCCATGAGTTAAAAACACCACTTGTATCTGTT
>JBHLNY010000244.1:0-5265 GCA_048941065.1 Promethearchaeota archaeon | reverse complement strand
GTTATAACAACCATAATATTTTACACTTGATTTTCTAATTTAAATTAAAAATTTACCTAGGTGGAGAAATTAACAAATACATAAAAAATTAATTATTATTTTTTATCAAAATGTAACAAATACCATAGTTTGAAAGGACTAAAATTATTATTATATTGACAAAAAGTATAATCATTTTACTAAAATCCTACATTATTGTTGCTTTCAGAAGATATAGTTAATGGAATTAAACTATTTTTCTTTCGAATTAATTAATCTATCTACAGAAAAGTAAAAAAATAATGAAATCCTAAAGGTATTACTAAATAATTTTTAAAAAAAGAAAAAAGCTAATAAATTAATTTATTTTAATAATGATGGTAAAATCCTTGCTAGTGGGACTGCGAGCCCGCCTAATAGAGAACCAATAGAGCTGAACTTTTTCAGATAATCCTTTATATTTTTTGTAACTTTTACTGTTCTTGTCTTACCCTCGATAATTGTACCATCTGAAGAGAGTAAAAAGATTTGAACCGTTTGTTCTCCTGTTTCTCTTGGTTCTAGGGTTAACCATGTTGTATCTCCATTTTCTAACATTGTAGACAGCACTCCAACAATATCAGTACTTTCAGAAGAAATTAAAGGTATAGGTTTATCAGGTATCATAAAAGTACCACGCCCTTCGACTTTAATATCAAGAACCATCTCAGTGGGGTCAAATCCAGGTGCAACTACTTTTACTGTATACTTTTTATCTTCAGGAGAGTTGTTATAAAGAAAAACCATGACATTTAATTCTGAATTTAAGTATACTACTTCTTGTGCTGATGAATCCATATATATTGGATCTTTTGATACACGTTCAATATTATCAGCTAATTCTAGTTGTAATCTGTCTATTATATTGAAAAACCCAGGATTGAATTTTTTAATGTAATTAAATAATTTATAGATATCTTTCAATGAGAAATACCAAGCACCTTCCATGAAAATACCTTTATCAACATCAAAGTTATCAGAATTTATATCAATAATCTCTTTTAATTCTTGAAGAACCTGATCTTCTGATAAAACTTCCTGAAATTTAAGGTAATAGAGAAATAATAGCTTTTCAATAGCAAATGTAATAGCTAATTCCCCCTCTTCTTGATCTTTTACTTTTTGAATGAAATCAGGAGTCAAAATTTTATTTAATTCTGCTAAATATTCATCCCATTTAAGAAAAGTAACTGGATCTAAGTGGTTCGAGAAGATTTCTGCGAAAAAATTATCCAAGAATAATGAATGAGTGGTTGGTTTATAAAAATCTTGAAGCCCATTAACATCGTGAATATTGAGGTTTAAACTACGAATTAATATTGATAATCCTAAGCCAACTAATGCAAAACCAGCAGCTGCAAATCCAATGTCAAGAAAGTCAATGATTATCATAACTGCAAATAAGATAATTGCGGTAAAACAAATAAGTGAAATGATTTTGAGTAAATTCGTGACTCTTTTAACGCTACTTGAAAGCAATTCAAACCCATCAAGACTATCTATTGGTCTCCCTCTTTTTCGTTCGAATTTTAATCTCAATTTAAGAGAACTTTCAGTTGAACTAGCACCTAACAATAACATAATAGAATTAAAAGCATAAATGACAATAACAATTAAATAAATTACCTTCAATGTAAAATCAAGTGCTCCAACTGCAAAAAAAGCAAGAAGTGTAATTATTAACAAGATGATGGGTAGTATAAATAATAGTGGCTTCCCCACTTTAGAGATATAACTTATCATTTTACCCTGAAAATTTTCTTTCTTGATAATTGCCTTTAAATCCCTTTCTAATACCGTTTCCATTTTCTTTTCACTTTTTAATTAGAATTAATATTTGTAATATCAAATAACTTGAATTTAAATTTTTATAAACATCCTCATAAATTTTAAAATTTACTTTTTTCATCAAAAATTTTTAAAAATTTAAGGATTTGATAAATTTGATCGATTATGTTAAAATATTAAGAAAAAAAGTAGGAAGAGGAGAAAAAATGAATAAAAATGTTTTTTTTTGATCACTTTTTACATTGCAATTTTTATCATTTTAATAACTTTTTTTGTTAACATTTTTGGTGAATGTATTTTTTTCGTAAAAAAAAGTAAGAGAAATGTCAATTTTCTGTCATCTGAGAATTGTTGGACTTATATTAATGGGAAGAACTCCCCATAGAAAATACAAATTCCGGATTCCATCATAAGAATTCTTGAAAATGTCAATCTTTTAAAAATTCGCCTGAACTGGTAAAGATCGTAAATTAAATCATCCCAATACATTTAAATATGAATTAGATCTAACTTAAGATAGAATAAAAAAAACAAAAAATTAAAAAAAAAAAAGTAAGAGTGATTAAAAAATATGGAAATGTTAAAACTTCAAGAAAAAGTAAAAGCATTAACAGATGAACAAATAAAGGAGATATATTCATGTGCTAGCAAAGTTAGTATGGACACTATTGAGGAATTAGCACATAGTTTATTAAGGATTTGTTTAACTGCTGAAAAAGGAGAATTAAAAAATGAATTAGGGAGAGTAATTTTCCATTTACAAAAAACAGAACGCCTTAATACGAGAATTGGACTTGAAAAGTTATTAGATGGTGCTTTAAAAGTTAATGCTGAAAAAGTATTTAAACTTCTTGAATCTTCTGAGCCTGATGCTCAAGATTTAGCAAAAGATATTAAGGCATTTTTAAAGGAATAAAACCTTTTTTATTACTTAATTTTATTTTAATATGTCAGAATTCAAAAGTGAATCTGATATAGATAAAGCATGGGAATTTTATCCACTCTCTAAGAATTTATTAAATTTACCAACAAGTTCAATTTTTAGGTTCTCGTCAATATCAAACAACTTGAAATCTTCAGAAGTAAATTGAACTAATGAATTAATTTCTTAGTTATTCGATAATTTTTCCTCTAAATCTAGATAAAAATTGTTATAAATATCTTCTGTGGGTATTACCACTTCTAAAGCCCTACATAGCCTAAAATAAATTATGGTTTCTCTCACACTTATTTCATTAGGCTCTAAAACCGATACTAAACCTTCAATAACTCGATCGATAATTGATAGTAGATTTATAAATAATCTATGATAATTTATAAAATAATACATGAGATCTATTTCAAAAAAAATATTTATCCTAATAATATTAGCAATTATTTCTTCAGTTACAATTGTTAGTAGTTTTATTTTTTTTAAAGACCAAGATGGTATTGATGAACCTTTAAATATCAGAGCATCAGTATACAAAGAAGACGGTCTTGGTGGATGGACCCCAATTATTAATTCAAGTGAAAAAGTGGAAGGATATATTAATTTTGAGTGCGAAAAACTCTCAAAAATTAGTAAAATCATTGACTTATTAGAATTTTATTTAACAAATTCTCTTCCAGATCTACTAAATCCAAATCCCGAGGATTGGAGTAAAATTTACACTTTCAATGAAGATATGGTCAATTATTCTGCAATAATAGATAGTCGAACTATTCCTGATGACGATTGGTACTTTATAGTAAGAGCAATTGATAAAACTGGAGTTAGTATTTATGACGCTTATAATATATCAAATCAATTAATATCATTTTTAATTGATCATTTTGAAAATTCAGTTAGTTTTAATTATATGGATATAGGAGGAAGAATAAACCAAAATTCATATATAACAATTATTCCATCAATACAATTTGAGCAATATATTGATGAATTAGATATTTACATAAAATTACAAGAAGTAACAGATCTTTTAACTGAACCACCAATTAATTATTCTGAAATTATTTCTAATTATCATTTAATAGATTTAACAATATTATCTGCTTGGATTGATAATAAATCTTTAACTCCCGATGAATATAATATATCATTCATTATTAAATTGCATCTTGACTATGGTGAACAATATTCCAAATATTTCCAAAATTATACCTTAGAACAGATAGTTTTAGATATTGAGGGACCAGATATTAGTTTAGTCTCTGAAGATATATTTGAAAAGACATATAATGACCTTGGAGATCATATTATAACTGCTACCCTTAATTTTACTGATAATCATATTGATTACGTTACTCTGGAATATTCATATGATACTCACGAACCAGAAAAGGAGATTTGGTACGATTACAATAGTTATGTTGGTAATTCACCTCTTAATTTAAGTTTTAGCATAATTAACTGGAAAGACGATAAAATTTTTATTCATTTTACAGGATATGACAATTTGGGTAACTCTTATACTTTAAGCAACGATAGTTACTGGATAAGAAAAGACATGAACAATCACATTGATTTCATAATAGAAGATTTAAGCGAAGATTTTAATTATACTGTTGATGGATATGGTATGATTGATATTAATATTACTGTATATCCATATGATAATGATATTACTAGTGTTAATGTTGTCACTGACTATGAAGCTTTTACATTATCGGATGTAATTATTAAAGATGACTATATTTATTTTACAGACCATGGGTCTTCAGATGATGATATAAAATTAGTTTCAGCATTTTATGTGACAATGCCCGGTATTAATTACATTCCTATTAATATAGACATTTATCAAAATGCTCTTTTAATAATTTCAAAAGAAATGACAATTAAGGTTTTAGGTTAGTTTTAGCCTAATTCCGTATCTTCGGAAGAAGGACTTTATTGTTTTTTTTCTTTATTATTTATTACTAATTATTAATTGTCCAAAAGAATTTCAAAGGTTAATAAAGATCGATCTTTCTTCCTTAAAGGAAAGGAATTATCATAGAAATAAATTTAATATTAAATGGTACATTTAGAAGATTGATAACAATCTAAATTTAGAAGAGAATTAGGAATGACTCTAGAAGACGAAGATAAGCTGGAACGCGCATGGACTTACTATGAGAAGATTAGAGATGCACTAAACGGACTCTTTGAAATTTTAAGTATGAGTCTAAATGAAGACAATATATTTTATCAGTTCGGGGTAGATAATTTAGTAAATTTGAAAGAGACTATAATGGATTTGTTAAAACATGATTATAATCCTGTTGAAATAAAGAGAAAGCTAAGAGATTTAGAGTTTGATATTAAGAAAGGTCTTTTTTTTGATAAAACTCAAGAAGAAATATAAATTATTTAGCAAATTTCTTTTGAAGCTTAAATTATCTCCTATATTTAATTTATATTAAAAAGAATTTTTATCTGAAGTAAAGTTATATAGTTACAAGTTTTCCGAAAATAGATTCTATTTTGAATAATAT
>JBHLNY010000243.1:0-5274 GCA_048941065.1 Promethearchaeota archaeon | reverse complement strand
TTCATTGACCGGAAAGGTGTCATTCGGGAGGCGCGGGTTGGCCCGATTGGCGCGCAGGATGAGGATACGATACGCCGTCTAATAGAAGAGTCGTTTTGAGAAGGGGGTAACGATGGCTCAAAGATCAAGAACGACGAGTCAAGGGGATCAAGAAGTACGTCCTCGTCAAGGGGAATGGGTGAAATGGCTTGCCATTGGCGCGCTGGTCTTGGCCGCTCTCCTCGTCGGCGTCGGCGGGGGGATGTTTCTGGCTCGCCAGGGAGATATTGGCCCGCCGGTGCCCAAAGCCCAACAAGCTGCCGCTTCTCAGTCACCCACGGCCAGCAGGGTTCCAGCAACGCCCAGGATCAAACTGGCCTCTGTCTCCCTGCTTCCCGGGAAGGTGAGAGCCGCCCCGACGATAGTGCAACAGGCTTACCAGTTCGCCGTCGCCAACCCAGAGACCCTGTCCCAGATCCCCTGCTTTTGCAGTTGTGGCGATATGGGGCACAAGAGCAACCTGGACTGTTTCGTCCAGCGCTTCAACCCGGACGGCTCCATCGTCTTTGACGATCACGCGCTGGAGTGAGGTATCTGCGTGGATGTCGCGCGTGACGCGATGCGATTGATGCGCCTGAACAAGTCGATGGCCGAGATCCAGACCTACATGAACCACGAGTATGGCAAGTTCGGCCCGCCGACCAGCACCGAGACGGTGGAGCAATGAGAAGAGCATGGCGAGCAGGTTGATCCTGGCGTCGGGTCTCGCACTGGCCGGTCTCGTGCTCTTTGCCCCGCTGCCACTCCGGGCTGGACAGCCGGCCGAGCGGCATTTGACCCTGCAGGCCCGGAGCTTTGCCTTCGAGCCGGCCGTGATCCAGGTCAACCAGGGTGACCGCGTCGTCCTGGAAGTGGAGTCGGTGGACGCCACCCACGGCATCTACCTGGACGGCTACGATCTGAGCGTCGAGGCGGAACCTGGTCGCCCGGCTCGTCTGGCCTTCACCGCCGATCGGCTGGGGAGTTTTCGCTTTCGCTGCTCCGTGGCGTGCGGCAACCTGCACCCCTTTATGATCGGCCAACTCAAGGTGGGGTCAAACCTCCCCTTCTGGCGAGCGCTGGGTGCGTTGGGCGTCGTCACCGTTGGCGCAGTTTGGTTCTTTGGGAGGAACGATCGTGACCAGGGAACCCCCGATGCGCGCCGGATCGAACTGACCCAGCTTCCCTGGCTCAAACGGGCGCTCAAGAATCGCTGGCTCCAATGGTCGATTGCCGCGTTGATGCTGGCTGGCTTTGTCCTGGCGATCCTGACCGGGTTCTGGGGCACGCCGGTGGGCAGCCGGAACTTTGGCGTGATCTTTGTCTGGATCGTCTGGTGGGCGGCGGTGATCGCGCTGCTGGTGCCCCTGGCCGGCCGACTCTGGTGTGCCGTCTGCCCCCTGCCGCTGCCAGGGGAGTGGCTCCAGCGGCGGGCACTGGTGACGGTCCGGCCAGGTTCCCGGCTGCACACGCTGGGCCTCAAGTGGCCTCGTGCGTTGCGTAACATCTGGCTGCAAAACGCCGTTTTTCTGGGAGTAGCCCTCTTTAGCGCCGTTATCCTGACCCACGCCCGGGTGACGGCGTTGATGCTAGCCAGCGTTGCGTTGGCAGCGCTAGGGCTCGGTCTGGCCTTCGAGCGGCGGGTCTTTTGCCGCTACCTCTGCCCGGTGGGCGGGTTCGTCGGTCTATACAGCCTGGTGGCACCACTGGAACTGCGGGTGAAGAACCCAGCGGTCTGCCGGGCGCACAAGACGAAGGACTGCTACGTCGGCAATGAGAACGGCTATGGGTGCCCGTGGATGGTCTACCCGGGGACACTGGAGCGCAACGCCTACTGTGGCCTGTGCAACGAGTGCCTGCGCACGTGTCCACTGGACAACGTGGCGCTCAACCTGCGGCCGCCAGGGGCCGACCTGATCCCGGGAGCGGGGACCCGCCGGCTGGACGAGGCCTACAAGGGTTTTATCATGCTGGGCTCGGCCCTGCTCTACTCGGCCGTGCTGCTGGGGCCGTGGGCAGAGCTCAAAGAGGCTGCCTACGCCGTCTTTACCCTGCCCTGGCTGGGCTACGCGGTCGGTTTCCTGGTCGCCAATTTACTTCTCCTACCAGGCCTTTTCCTGGGGGCGGTGGCGGTATGCTATCTCCTGGCCGGGGCAGACGCTCCCCCGCTTCGCCAGCGCTTTGTCGAATACGCGTACGTCCTGGTCCCCCTGGGACTGGCTGCCTGGATCGCCTTTAGCTGCTCTTTCGTGCTCATCAACCTCAGCTACGCCTGGCCGCTGCTCTCCGATCCCTTTGGCTGGGGCTGGAACCTGTTTGGCACGGCTGGAATTCCCTGGACCCCCTACCTCAGCGACCTGGTGCCGATCTTGCAGGTCCTGATCTTGCTCGTCGGGCTGGTCGCCGCTATCGGCCTGGCCTTTCGGATCGCCAGGGGTCACGGCCTGGGGCGGCGCGCCCGGCTGGCCGCGCTGCCGATGGCGGGGTTCTACGCGACCGTGACGGCTGGATTTCTATGGCTCTATCTGGGATGAACCGATGAAAAGCGAACTCTTGGCCCTGGCCATCATCCTGTCGATCCTCGTCGGCCTGCCGGTCGCCGCGTTCGGCTACCAGCAAGCGCGGACGGCCGCGGCCGGGGTGCAGGTGGTGGAGCTGAATGCCCTAGCCCCGGAAAGCGGCGGCTGGCAGCCGGACATCCTGCGCGTGACTGCCGGTGAGCGCGTGCGGTTGCGGATACATAGCCCCGCCGTGCTGCACGGTTTTGCCATCGGCCGGACCGAGATTGGGCCAGTGGACGTGTGGCCCGGCAAGGTGGTCGAGATCGAGTTCAGCATCGCCGAGCCGGGGACGTACACGTTCTACTGCACCCGCTGGTGCAGCGCCAATCACTGGCGGATGCGGGGCACGCTTGAGGTGACGGATGCGGATGGAGACATTCCGCTGCCCGGTGGCGAGCCAGCACCGTACATTGCCCTGGGGCTAGACCTGGACGCGGAGCGCGAACCGGTCGCAGCGCCGGCCCGGCTTCCCTCGGCAGCGCGCGGTGCGGAGCTGGGACTAACCCCGCCAGCCATCGGCCCAGCCGACGCGCCGGTCGGTGTCTTTGCCGCGCTCCGTGTCGCCCATCCCCAACCCTCGGACGACGCGCTCTGGGACCTGACCGCTTACGCCTGGCAGCGCAATACCACCATCGCCGCGTTGTCCTTGGGACGCCAGCTCTATGCCCGCGATTGTGCCGCCTGTCACGGCGTAGACGGCCGGGGAGAGGGAGTTATGGCCCGCGATCTGTCGGAAGAGACCGGCGATCTGTCCGATCCGACGCAGCTCTTTGGGGTCCCCGATGCGCTGCTGCACGGCAAGATCGTCCGGGGCGGCATGGGGACCGGGATGCCTAGCTGGGGGGACATTTATACCGACGAGGAAGCGTGGGCGCTGGTCGCGTTCCTGCGGACCTTCACCTTCGCGTTCCCACAATCGGTGGAGTGACAGCATGGTAAAAGACTTGGACATCCCTTTCACTCTGGCCGTAGCAGCCGGGTTGCTCTCTTTCGTCTCACCGTGCGTGCTGCCGTTGGTGCCAGCCTACATCAGCTACCTAGGCGGGCAGGTCGTGACCGCCGAGGGAGACAGCCTCTCCCGCCGGCAGACCTTTCTCCATGGCCTCTTTTTCGTCCTGGGTTTCTCGGCCATCTTTATCGCCCTGGGCGCGGCTGCCAGCGGCATCGGGCAATTGCTCTATGACTATCGGCCGGTGCTGATGAAGGTTGGCGGCGTGGTCATCATTGTCTTTGGCTTGCACACCTTGGGAGTGCTCAAGATCTCTTTTCTGTACCGCGACATCCGCCGCCACTACAACCCCCGACCCGAACTGGGCTATCTCCCCTCGGCGCTGATGGGCTTCTTTTTCGGGGCCGGCTGGACCCCCTGCGTGGGGGTGACGCTGGGGGCGATCCTGACCCTGGCGTGGAGCGAGGCGACGCTGGGCCGGGGCGTGTTCCTTTTGGTAGGCTACTCGCTAGGTTTGGGGATCCCGTTCCTGCTCATGGCCTTGGGCATCGGTTGGGCGGCTGGCCTCTTGCGCCGGGTGCAGCGGGCGATGCGGGTTGTCGTCGTCGTCAGCGGCTTCTTTCTCATCGCCCTGGGGGTGCTGGTTTTCACCGACAGCTTGAGCTGGCTGGCCCAATGGGGGCCACTGATTGACCTGGGCATCTGACCGCGTAACGGAGAGACTTATTATGAACGACACGGCAGCAAAGCCCACGAAAGCGGGAAAGGTGAAGTGACTCATCGCCAGGGCGGCAGTGCTGGAACTGGGCTGCGGCACCGGGCTGAACTTTCGCTATTCCCCTGGAAGTGCTGATCACGAAGTCCTATGGAGGTAGCTACGAGGCCGGCCGGCGAGAGCCGTGGAAAGAGATGCACAAACACCTGGTCGATGTATAAGTGCGCGAGTACTACTTCAGGTTCCAAAGACGGTCGATAACATCGGCATTGACCCGATGTAGTATAATTAAGGTATGGAAATGCCTGGAGGTAGCCAATGGACAAGCAGAGCATCACCCTGACACTCAAGGAATACGTCGGCCCCGACTGCCCCTGCGGCCCCGAGGACCGCATCCAGGCGCTGCACGGCGTGCACGAGGTGCACGTCAACCCGGTGGCGGACACGGTGCACCTGGTCTACGATGCCAACGTGGTAAGCCTGGAGCACCTCAAGCACCAGTTGGCCCAACTGGGCTGTGCCTGCGAGGGCGAGCCGGACCAGCCGGCTCACGCCCACATGCAGCACGAGCACCAGAAGGCCGAGGGCCACGATCACCACGCCATGATGGAGCGGGATTTCCGCCGCCGCTTCTGGGTCGTCCTGGTGCTCACAGTCCCAGTGCTGCTGCTGTCGCCCACCATCCAGGGCTGGTTCGGCTTCGCGTTCACCTTCCCCGGCGCTCGTTACCTGCTCTTCGTGCTGGCCACGGTCATCACCTTCTACGGTACCTGGCCGTTCTACCAGAACGCCCGCAAAGCCCTGCGCAGCCGGGTGCTGGACATGAGCGTACTGGTCAGCCTGGCCGTCTCGGCTGGCTATCTTTTCAGCGTCGGTGCCACGTTCCTCTTCACCGCGGTGGACTTTTACTGGGAGATCAGCACCCTGGTGGGGGTACTGCTCCTGGGCCACTGGCTGGAGATGCGGGCGGTGCGCGGCACGGCCGGCGCCCTGCGGGAGCTGGTCAAGTTGATCCCCCCCACCGCCAACCG
>JBHLNY010000242.1:0-5338 GCA_048941065.1 Promethearchaeota archaeon | reverse complement strand
TTAAAAAATAAAAAAAAAATATTATTTTATTTTAATTTATAATGAAACTATTTGGCCACCATTACTCATTTCTAAAAATGAGGCAGCACCAACAGGTTCTTCTACCCAATCAAGCAAATCTTCTCTCTTAATCCCCATTAACTCCATTGTCATTTGACATGGATATAATTTCAAATTCCCGTTATCAACAGCTTCTTTAATCATTGCCCATGGATCTTCAATTCCGAATTTTTTCATTCTTTTCTTAAACATGTTTGCTGCCATACCTTTCATAGGAGCAGGCATTCCAGCAACTTTTGGCTTAAATTTCTTTGTTAAAAGTTTTAAGCCCCAAAAAGTAAAGAAAAAATTCATTTTTGTATCCATAGCATCACCTGTGGTTCCAAGGATCATCATCATTGCGAACTTTTCGAATGATTTATCCTTTACAATAAAATTTATTGTTCCGTTTTCAGCCACATATATCACCTTTTTTTGTTTTTTTTATTATTTTTTTCTAATACTAATTTTAATCTGACTTCTGTCAGAAATTTTTTAAAAAAATTATTAATTATAATTGTTGATTTTATTACATCCAAGAGATTAATTTTGGCGTTGTATCAAAAATATCTATAAGATCATCATATTCAATAAGTCTAATCTTTTCGCTAATGTATTCAAGAGCAATACCGCGTGCCTTTAAATCGGGTATCATCGCAAATACAGAGATATTTAAGTCAAGAAGGTCTTCTACATGCTTAGGAATTCTTCCTTTAGTTGTAATCCCAATCACACCATCGTGAATCAAGATTATTCCAATGTTAGAATTCTTGGCTTTCTGTGCCTTTAATATAGGTAATAATCTCTCCAAATGAGTTCCTGCGTTACCACTAAAACCAAATAAATAAATCATATCAAGAGTCTCTACCATTATTTTTCACCTCATTAAAACCTAAAACATGTATCTGCGTTATCAATCAGATTCGAAAGCTCATCAATATTAATGATTTTTAAATTCTCATATTCAATTAAGTCCTCTTTTGTCAAACCGGCATCATATAAAGATGAATCTAATACGTATAGCTCCAAATCAGATAAATCGGCCATTTCAAGAACTTCATCCATTGTATCCATTCCAACAACTTCCGGAGAAGTGTTTTTACTTAGTAAATAAACCGCATCTGCCATAAATGCAACTTTACATTCTATATATTCTCCAAGTGCTACAAATCCTGAACCAATCCTAATTGCCTCTGCTGCAGAATTTTTTCCAACAGGTGATTGATCACTTATTATCAAAACAGATTCTACCATCTTTCTTAACCTCCCGTTCCAAATACGATTAATTTATCTGATTCAATTGCCCAATTTGAAAAATCCCCTAATCCTTCTTCTGAGGCACCCTCAATAAACTCTGGTTGCTTTAATCCCGTCATACTAACCCAGGTGCTGCAACCCGCAACTGGAATTTTATTATCTAAACAAAATTGTTGGATCTTACCTGGCATATTCCTAACCGATGTTCCACAACTAATATCCTTCTTAAGATTGTAAACCCCTGTACCAAAGAAAAAAATACCTCTAATTTTATTTCCTTTTTTTATCATTGCTTTACCAATTTCGATTAATGAATCTACGGCCTCAAATTTGTATGGTTCTGTACTTACAAAGAAAGTATAAGTCGTCATAGTTTTACCGAACCTCTGACAATCTGATATTTAAGTTTTTTTAATCACAAAGATTAGATTTCCATTATCTTCCCGAAGGTCTACTAATTCATCGCCAGTTTTATTAAGTAATGCAGGAATGTCTTTTTTCGCACCGACATCATCTGCAATAACTTCAATAACTTGCCCCTGAGCTAAATTTCTCAATTCCTTTTTTGTTTTCAAAACAGGCATAGGACATTTCAAGCCAGTATAATCATATGTCATTTCAGCCATTTTTTTCACTTTTTTTAGTTTTTTTATTTAGTTTTTTTGTGTTAGATATTTCATTTTATTATGAATAATATCTATTATAGATCAAAAATACAATTTGATATTTAAAGTATAGTTTTTTTTTCTATAAACATATACTTTATTTAATAAACAAAACTATAATCAAATAATTTTGTAGTGAAAAAAAATATAAGGTAAAAATTCTTTATAAAAAATATAATATGATGTTTTTTATCTGAGAATCAAAAACTAATAAATTATAACCTATCAAAATAAAACTCAAAAGATAATAAAGAAAGGTTTAAAATAATGGTTACAACCAATGGAACTCTAGATGAAATAGATAAGTATATTCTTGAATTGTTACAGGATGATGCAAAAATAACTATTCGTGAAATTGCTCATAAAACAAATAAGAGTGCTACTGCTATAAGAGCACGAATTCAACGGCTTGAGAGAGAGTTAATAAAAAAATACGTTGCATTGATTGATTGTCGTCAATTAGGATATCGTGAAATGGTAATGGCATCACTGAGAGTAAATGCTACGAATCCATTAGAAGATGTTAAAAACGAGATTGAGAAAATGGAAAAAATAAAATATGCCTATGTTGTAACGGGAGAATATCCCTTGTTCATAATGGCAAAGTGTCTGAATCATCAAGATTCTATGGGTCTTATTGAAACACTTCGCAACCTTCCTGGAGTTGAGGAAGTCAAAACTGAGATTGTTTTAGACCGTATCAAAGAAGACCACTCTATTATAATTCCTGAGTAATAAAGTTTTAGATCTTTTTATAACTTTTTTCTTTGATTAAGAAAAGTAAAATTCAGCAAATCTTGTTAATCCTTGGGGAAGTGCATGATCACAGTTATCGACCATCTTCATTTTGACTAAAAGGGTCGAGAATAAGTCAATATCTGCTGTCAATTGAATTATTGCTTCACTCTCTCACTGATTTTTTCAAAATCTATTACTTTTTCTCTCTTTGAGTCTTTTTTCATATCACATTATAATTTGATAGAATTGGATATAATTGTTAATTAAATGTACATTTTTGAGAGAAAATTATATCTATCATTATATAATGGGATATCTTACCTTTAAATATTCAAATAAAATTTAAGATTAGGAAAATGAAATTTAACACAAAAAAATTTGGGATATTATTAATTATTGGGCTGATTTTACCTCTAATCTTTACTTATAGCTTTAATTCTAGCAATAACTATAATCCAAATAAGATTAATCCAACAACATCAGCAGGTTATTCTGAATCATTCATTCATATTGACGGTAGTATTCCAGGTAATTGGTCTGCTACAACAAGTTATGATTGGTGTAATGGTGATGGGTCATGGGGTAATCCTTATGTAATTGAAAATGTGACTATTAATGCGACCAATTCACCAACAAGAAGCGGAATATTGATAGAAAATTCGAAAAGCATATACTTTATAATTAGAAATTGTACTGTGTACAATTCAGGAAGTGGTTCTTATGATGCTGGAATTAGATTGGATAATACTTGCAATGGGACTGTAATTGATAATTTTTGTACAAATAATGGAAGAAATGGAATTACATTGTACATTAATTGCGAAAATAATACCCTAACAGGAAATATTGCAAATTCTAACCCTCAGAATGGTATATATTTATACCAAAATTGCGATTATAATAATCTCACGGGAAATATAGCAAGTGATAATAATTACGGTATACAATTATTCGATAATTGTCATAATAATAATATTACTGGAAATATACTTAATAATAACAGAATTCATGGATTACGTCTAGATTATAGTGATAATAATAGGATAATAGGAAATACAGCAAGTTTTAATGCAGAGAATGGAATATACACTTATTCTTCTGAATGGAATAATATTACAAGAAATATTGTAAATTATAATAAGCTAATTGGAATACATTTACGATTCTTTTGCATGGATAATATAATTAACAACAATACAATAAATGGAAATGATTTAGGTATAATGCTACAACAGAGTTTCTTCACTAATGTCACAGAAAATATCTTGATTGATAATAATTATTGTATTTATGAGTTATCTTCTACAGGAAATATAATTTCAAATAATGATTGTACATCCTCTACAGTACAACCACCAATTACTATTGATGATGATGCTACTGGGGTTGGAGCACACAATTGGACATGGGCAAAAAGTCAGACGTGGTGTTCTGGATCAGGAACATGGAAAGATCCGTTTATTATTGAAAATCTAGATATAAGTGGTTTTGGAGCCATTTCTTATGGTATTGAGATCAAAAATTCAAATGCTTTTTTTATAATTCGAAATTGTAAAATTTACAACGCAATTGAAAATGGTATTTATTTAGATTTTGTGAATAATTCTCGATTAATCAATAACAATTGTTCTAATAATGGGTATGCTGGAATAGCTCTATTGTATAGATGCTTAAACAATACCATCTCAGGAAACATAGTAAATAAAAACGATGCATATGGGATATATTTATATGAGGAAAACAATAACAATACCCTCATTGGAAATACAGTGAATGATAATGGGGATACAGGGATTTCATTACACTGGTATTCTAATAATACAATAATCAAGCAAAATATCGTGAATAAAAATAGAGATTATGGGATAGAATTATATGATTATTGTGGGTATAATATAGTTTTAGACAATGAAATAAACAATAATGGAGAAACAGGGATTGATCTTGAATATCAGAGTAATAATAATACCATATCAAACAACATAATAGAAAATAACAAATTTTTTGGAGTCTATCTTGAATCAGAATGCATTAAAAACACTTTTATAGAAAATACAATACGAAATAACTCTGAAGGATTATATTTAGATTCTAATTGTGATTCAAATGTAATATCAGGAAACATTATCAGTGATAATATGCAGTATGGCATATATTTAACTGATGGTGGAGAAGGAGACGGAAATGATTTTAATCTAATTATAGATAATCTCATATCTCAGAATAATATTGGAGTATTTATTGATTCACATTCTAATAACAATTCACTCTATGAGAATTTTTTTATAGAAAATTTAAAACATGCAATTGATAATGGTGATGATAATAAATGGAACAGTAGTACAATTGGTAATTATTGGGATAATCATACAGGACCAGATAATAATAATGATGGAATTGTAGATAGTCCATATACATTTATAGGTGGTACTGCTGGAAGTATAGATTATTTACCAATAGCTCGGTTAACATCAGGGGGATTAGATCCAAGTATTATAGCAATTATCGTTGTTTTATCCGTTATTGGAGGTATAGCTATAATAAGTGCGATTTTAATTGTACTTACAAAGAAAGGAAAAATTTCAATAGAGAAACTTAAAAAACTTTCATTTAGAAAAAAATAACTTAATATTAAAAAT
>JBHLNY010000241.1:0-5358 GCA_048941065.1 Promethearchaeota archaeon | reverse complement strand
ATTTATACTAAAAACCTAAATAAAAATGATTTTATTAATGAATTTGCCAATATAATAAAAAAAGTGGAGGAGTCAACATGAGTGTAGATAAAAAGGCACTCTTATTAATCGGTAGTCCAAGAGGAGAAAATAGTACTTCAGCTTCCTTAGGAGATTACTTAATATCAAAATTAGAAGAATTAGGATTGAAAACTGAAAGAGGATTTATTCATAGACTTGTAAATCGAGAAGAAAAGATTCAAAGTCTTTTTGAAATGATTGACAAGGCAGATTTAATAATTCTTACATTTCCTTTATATGTTGATAGTTTACCGGCTCCAGTTATTAAAGCAATGGAACTTATTAAAGAAGAAAGAGATCAACTAGAATCTAAAAAATCTAAAAATTTCATTGCAATATCTAACAATGGATTCCCTGAAGGGTTCCAAAATTCGACAGCACATCAAATTTGTAGAATCTTTGCAGAAGATTGTGGCTTTATATGGAAAGGTGGGCTTGCTCTTGGCCAAGGAGGCTCAATTGGTGGAATTCCACTACTAGAGAGAGGAGGTATGGTGAGAAACGTAGTAAAAGGATTAGATATTACAGCTCAAGCGTTAACGGAGGGTAAAGAAATCCCCCAAGAAGCGATCGACTTATTCTCAAAAAAGTTTATACCAAATTCTCTCTATAATATGATTGTCAACTTGGGTTGGAGAAGACAAGCAGGAAAATATGGCACAAAAAAAATAAGAGGCAAACCTTATTCGCTTTAGATTTATCTTCCCTAGATCTAAAAGTAAAAATGAAATTTTAAAGATTGAATATTAAAAATAGAATAAGCTTTATTCTTTTGGTTTTCAAAGCTCTACAAGACTACCTACAATATGAAAAAGCATTAAACTTTTTTTTATAAAGAGTAATCTATTAAAATCAAAATACTCTTAAATTATTTATTGGAACTAAATACTCTCACTTTTAAAGATATGAAAGAGAATAGGACAAAAAGAATGCCTGTCCTTTTCATCGGACACGGTTCACCTATGAATATCATCTCTGACAACGAGTTTACTCGCAGTTTAGAAACTCTAGGAAAAAATCTACCTAAACCAAAAGCGATACTAGTAATATCTGCTCATTGGCTAACATCTGGAACGAAAGTATTATGCACTGAACAACCAAGAACAATACATGATTTTTATGGATTCCCCGAACAACTTTATACACTTAATTATCCAAGCTCAGGATTTCCCGAATTAGCAGAAAACATTTGCCAAAAACTTGCTGCCTATAATGTTAAATGCGATTATAATTGGGGTTATGATCATGCTTCTTGGTCAATTTTGAAGCATATATATCCCAAAGCAAATATTCCCGTGATAGAATTAAGCTTGGATTATGGGTTTAACGACTGGCAAGTCAAACCACTTGAATATCATTATCAAATAGCTCAGAATTTAGGATTTCTGCGGAGAGAAGGCGTTCTGATCATAGGAAGTGGAAACATCGTCCATAACCTAAGAATGATTGATTATAATGTTAATGCCCCCATAATGGAATGGGCTAAAGAGCTTGATGCTACAGTTAAAGAGATAATCATCAACAAAAGACATCATGATTTAATTCACATTGAAAAGCTAGGAGCCAATTCAAGGATAGGAATTCCCACATGGGATCATTATCTTCCTATGATTTATACTTTGGCGCTTCAAGATGAGGAGGATTCCGTGAAGTTTCTTTACGAAGGATTTCAACACGGATCAGTATCAATGAGATGCTTCCAAATAGGAATTAAATGATTTTATAAAACAAGATGGAAGCTTTTTTTATAAATATACCATTGAAATCAGAATAAAGGAATAATCAATATATTTGACAAAAACGAAAAAATTTAAATATCAATAAAGTACGATTATCATTTACACCGAAATCTAATTCGAATATTTATATACATAATCTAAACTAATAAGAGAGGTAAGGGATATGGTATATGTAGTTTTAAAATCATTTTACCCAACTAATAAAGCGGAAGAAATTTTGAAAATTTTTATGGAACTAGTAAAAAAATACCCTCCAGATGAATCTATAGCAGAAACCCTTGTCCGAGGTGCAGGAAAACCAACTGAAAAAGGATATGAATCGATGAGCATTTATAAGCTAAAAGAAGGACAATTTGATAAATTGGCAAAACGTATCATGAGCGCTATGGCAATGTTCAATAATGTTGAGGGATTTGGATGGACAGTTGAACTCTGGAGTACGTTTGAAGAATCCTCAGCAATAGGCTGAACAATGATTGAATATCAATTTTTAACAAATTAAATCATTCCACTTTTTTTTCTTAATTCATGAAACTTTTAAGGATTCTGAACGTTTCATTGAGAGTTGATTTAACTTAATAAAGCTCTTTTTGTTTAAGAATTTCGAAGAAATTTACTTTCTAATGATAATCCCAAATAAGTTATTTATTAATAATACTAGAAAATTATTAGAATAATAAGAAAGATGAAAATTAAGAGAGAGGGTTTAAAAATAGATCAGAAAAAAGGCTTTAATTTGCTGAAGGAGAAAGTTCCAGAATTTAGGAGTAAATTAAAAACAGTGATTATTATCATTATCGGCTTGTTTCTTTTCCTAGCTATTATGATCTTTTTCTGGTGGTTTGATAGACTAGTATGGTATGGGTTTTTCATCAGTCAGTCAATTAATGCACTGATCGCTTCGGTTTTTATATACTGCTTTACAACAATGGCAGATAAATATAAAAAGAAATACGGAGAACTAGCATACCGATATTTCTTCTTCCATATTGTTATATTAATGCTTATAACTGGAAATGCAGGTATTTTTCATGTTCTTATAATAGAGGGACCAGCTTTGCTTCCTCTATGGCTTACTATAGTATTTGGAGTTTTTTTTATTTTTATGCGCTTTTTATTCGAATGGCATCTTCGCAATTCTGGTTTTAATGAGGTCGGACATGGTCTTGGAATATATATGCTGTTCCCGGAAGAGGGAACTCAAATTAAGTCTGATATCTACTCATTTATTCGACATCCTATGTATGCTGGAGATCTATGTCTCGCTTTAGGTTTTGCTTTTTTAAAAAATAATCTATTCGCTTTTCTAATTGCCTTTATTGCTTTTATCCCATTTTTGGTTGCAATGAAGTGTGAAGAGAAGGAGTTAATAAAGCGATTTGGAGAGAAACATAAACAATATATTAAAGAGACTGGTGCTATAATCCCACCTTTGAAAAATATAGGAAAATTTCTAAAATTTCTCTTTTCTAAGAAAAAAATCCAATAATATCAACTGCAAACTGATATCTAAGCTTTAATAGAACAAATCCTAGGGTAAGAAATAGATTCAAATTCCCGTTAAATAAACAATAATAAATTGGATTAGTTCAATAATACCTTGACCTTTTTCGCTTAATTCATACAAAACTTTAGGGGGTCGACCATCTTGGACAGTTCTTGTTATTAAATTAATATTCTCAAGTTGTTTAAGACGATCTGATAATGAACGTGAAGAGATACCTTCCATATGACGCATCATTTCATTAAAATTCATTCCGGAATGAATCTCTAATTCATATAAAATTTGCACATTCCATTTCTTTCTGATAAATTCAAAAGTTTTTAAAAAAAATTTCATTTCTACAATTTTTCGCTCTTCATCATGTTCAATACTTTCAAAATGTGACTCCATTAGTTCCTTCACTAAATTTCTTGAATCTTTTAGTATCTTATCTAAAGGTTCTATTTTTTTAGTTTTAATTGCATTCAAGATACTTTCACAAATTTTGTTTATATATTTTAAAATAAAGATTTCTCAATTAATGTTTTTGTATATGATAATTATATTTATACCTTACAATTAATATATACTTTAAAACTGTAAAGTATCTGAACTTCTGTTTACTGACTTCTTTATATTTGAGTTTCAATATTTTTAACATGAAAGAAGAATTATATTTATAACTTCTAAACTAAGAATTGAAAAAGGTCTTGCTTTATCACAATTCTTTAAAAATGATTTTGAGGTGGTTAAAATCGATAAATTAGTAATCGTTAAGTCGAGAAGTATAAAAGATAAAATTATTTATTGCTTAGAAACAATCGATTTTAAACCAAGTTCTAATGAATTCGTTTTAAAACCAAATATCGTATATAAACATAAGTCAGGATCTGGTCATATTACTGATATTAGAATAGTTGAGTCTTTAATAGAAATTTTGAATGAATATTATAATGCAAAGAAGATCATTATTGCTGAAGGTCCAACTCTATTTCTAGAAAACCCTATGGAATTATTTGATTATGTGGGATATTCTAAATTAGTAAAAAAATATCATAATGTTTCTTTAGTGAACATTTACCATACAAGCTATAAGAAAAATAATAATAATTTTATGGCGCCTGAAATTTTAGAAGGGCGTACTTTAATAAATCTTCCAGTATTAAAAGGTCATGCGCAAGTGGGCCTAACTTGTGCGATTAAGAATCTGAAAGGGTTATTGCAAAGATCAGATAAGAAAAAATTTCATAAAGAGGGATTACATGAGCATTTATCCACTCTAGTGAATTTAAAACCAGAATTAACTTTAGTAGATGTGATTACTTGTCAAGAATGCGAAGGTGATTTTCTGTCAAAAAAATACAAATTTAATTTATTAATATGCAGTAAAAATCCTATTATAATTGATGATTTTTGTTCAAGACTAGTAGGTTTTAATATTGATGAAATTCCATACCTAAAAATGCTTATAGAAAAAGAACCCCTTAATTATGAAATAATTGGAGACTATGAGTTATTAGCGACTTGGAATGCCCCTAGATATAAATTAAGTTATGGTAAAATTGATATTTATCATAATGATTGTTGTAGTTATTGTGTAGGAGCTTTGCTTCAACATTTAACTCCAAAAAGGTATAAAAAGCATAAAAAGTTAGGTTTAATTTTACACATAATAAGTTCGAGGTTGAAAAAAGAGAGGACTTCTTTCATTATGGGAAGAAATATGTATATGAATGAAGATATTGAAGGAAAAGTTTTTCTCTTTGGAAACTGCGCTAAAGATCTTTATCCCGGAGAATTTATTCCTGGTTGCCCACCTAACTTTAAGGATTAGACTTTTTAATTATTTTTATGTAAATATGGCAATAAAAAATAATAAATGATAAATCTTTTTCTCTTTAAGGTTAATATTGGATAGTTAAAGCAATATAAGTAAAGGTGCAAAAATTGCAGTAATTATTATATTTGTTTTTACCAATAATCAATCCATAAAATTTGATAAAAAATTAGAATCTGTGTGATTAATAGTTATCTATTTATTTCATTTAAATATTAATAAACTCAATTTATTAAATG
>JBHLNY010000240.1:0-5363 GCA_048941065.1 Promethearchaeota archaeon | reverse complement strand
AATAAAAATCCTAATTCTCTAAAATATGGAGATATAGCATCGACATATTCTCGATAAGATTTACCAGGAGGAACAGAGGTATCAATTCTAATTAAAGTTCTCATTAATTGCATGATGTTTTTTAAATCTAAATTATCAACTGCTTCAAAAATTTTGTTTAAATTAAACATTTTTCCAATAAGATTTTGATTTAAGATCTTATATAAGGTTAAAAAAAATAAAGTTTTTTTAAGAAATAGGATTTAGCAATTTCTAAGTAATTGAAACGGATTCATAAATGATCTTTACCATAATAAGATTCTACCGCATTTTTTACATGTTCCTTCATTAATCTGAGTTTTAAGGCAATTATGGTGGTAAGGCGCCTTGCACGCCTCACAAATAAAGATCTTTTCTGAATATTCTATAAAATCATATCCACAATACTCACATTTACTTGTAAAAGAAAAATTAGTACTATTAACATCTGCTTCAATTATCTGAGATGTTTCCGTCAATCTACTTCCCCCTGTTGATGGAGTTAAGTAACTTTCTTGTTGTGGTATCGAAACCCATTGATCTTCTAAAGGCTGCTGAGGATATTGTTGTTGAGGTTGAGATTGAGTAGTTTCCCAATCAGAAACGTATCCAGAAGTAGGCTTTTTTGATATACCCATTTTTTTAGAGATTTTCTCATCAAGGATATTTGTTAGAATTAAAGCCGAAGCATATTTTCCTTTAACTCCTCCTTTTTGTAAATGCGTATGGCTAATCATATGTATAATTTTTCCACCTGTTTTACCATAGTCAAATTCTACTAACACAGGTGCTTCTCCCCATTTATTTTGAATCTCCCAAGAACCAATTAATACCTTAACAGCTTGATGGTTTATTACTTGTATCGGAAAAGAGCGCGTTTCTAGCCACCATCTGAACTCTTTCTTTTTTGTATTTTTCGATGCTTGTTTTGCCCATTTATTTTGTTGAATTTCACTTATAACACCTTCAAGAAATGGATGATTAGGTTCAAGAATTTGGCAAGCCACAACAGCATCAGCTGTTTTTGCGCCGTTCCATCTGATATAGCCCGGAAAAATGTTTTCAACGATACTTCTAATTGCCCAATCAGTAGTAATTAACCATCCACCATTTAGAACGAAATTTTTAATTTTGGGATGTGCCGAATAAGGAACATCACTTCCTGGGCATCCTATAAGTAACACATCATATTGAGATAAATCTAATTTCATGATTTCATTTACTTTTATTACATTCTTTTGCGATGCATACATGTGCTCTATTACTTTTTTGGGTTTCTCATATTTTCCACTTACAGCAAGAATTTTTCCATGTTTTTCCACCGCTTCTACTACATCTTTCTTATTCAGCGCTTCCATCTTTCGCTTTTTTACTTCTGAATATAAATCTTTCCAGCTCATTATTGTTGCCTTTAAATAAAGTTAAAAGGAATCTAGTGTTATTTTATAATTAATATAAACAAGTTAATATATATTTTTGTATAGGAAGCGATTAAATTGTCAAAATTAAGAGATTTAAGTACTCCATCTGAGTTTTGGGAGTATTTTGAAGAAATTTCTAAAATTCCTCGATGTTCAGGTAATGAAGAAATGGTAAGAGATTATATCAAAAACCAAGCAGAGAATTTAGGTTTTAATACAAAGATTGATAAAGCAGGAAATCTAGTAGTAGGAATTCCATCAAAATCTAAAAAAAAACAAAAAATAGTCTTGCAGTGTCATATGGATATGGTTTGTGAAAAAAATGAAGCTATTTCCCATGATTTTACAAAAGATCCATTAAAGTTAAAAATAATAAATATTAATGATGATAAATGGGTTACAGCTGAAGGAACTACTTTAGGAGCAGATAATGGTGTTGGAATTTCTTACTTATTAACTCTAATGAAAAAAATTAAGAAGAAAGAATTAGAATTTGGTTCACTAAGCTTTAAATTATTATTTACTGTTGATGAGGAGGTAGGTTTAAAGGGTGCTTTCGAAATTGAAGCAGATTTAATAGAAGGAGATTACTTAATAAATATTGATTCAGAAGAAGATAATACTTTTACAGTCGGATGCGCAGGTGGGATTGTTACTATCTTTGAAATTAAAAAAGAGATAATTAATATCAATATTAGTGAAGAACAATTAGTTCCTATAAAGATCTTTGTAACTGGCTTATTAGGAGGGCATTCTGGAGTAGATATTCATTTAGGCCGAGCTAATGCTTTAAAGATCTTGAGTCAACTTCTCTGGAAGTTAAATGAGAGCTTTTTAATTCATATCAATTCAATAGAAGGGGGAAATAGGAATAATGCTATACCAAGAGAAGCTAATGCAATATTATTCATAAAGAGCCATCAATTTTCAGAAATAAGTAATTTCATTAAGAATCTTATTAAAGATATAAAAATAGTCTTCAATGGTATTGAGTCAAAGATGGATGTTACTATAAAAAAAGTAGAGAATTTTGCTAATAATAAGGTTTTATCAGATAACTTTCAAGAAAAACTCTTGAACATTTTATATTTAATACCTAACGGACCTCATTTAATGCATCCAAAAATAAAGGACTTGGTGTTTACATCAACAAATTTTGCTATAATAAATACTAAAAATAATCAGATTAAAATTACTTTTCATCAAAGAAGTATGAGTGAATATTTTAAATATGTAATTTGGGAAAGATTGAAGACATTATTCAAATTATCTAATTTTGAAATTAAAATTACAGTTGATAGTGATTATCCAGGGTGGACTCCTGATTTTAATTCTAAATTGTTAGCCATATCTAAGGATGCATATAAAGAAGTATTTAAAAAGGATGTTCACCTTAAAGCAATCCATGCGGGATTGGAATGCGGTATTTTAAAGAAGCACTTTCCTGAAATGGAAATGATTTCTTTAGGGCCTAACAATGAAGGAGCGCATTCCCCTGATGAGCGATTACAAGTAAAATCTGTCGAAAAGATTTGGAATTTACTAATAAATTTACTCAAGAAATTAGATTAAAATATTATAACTATTTTATAATCATTTGAAAAAATTAATAAATTTAAATAAATAATTAATCCATAGTTAACTATGCAGAAACAATCAGTGACAAAAAATAGGATTAAAAAGGAAGAAGTTATTGGTTCCGAGACTATATTAGAAAAGATTAAATCTAAAACTCCTTGGATTCCAGGAAATCTATTAAGAAAACCTAAAATTAATTTTCCTAAATTTAGATTTCCTAGAGTTTCTTTACCTATGCCATCAAAATATTTGAATATTGTAATTGTATATATATTTTTGTTTATCCTTCAAACAGGTGTGGTCTATTTCATGATCAGAGATCCCCCAGCATTAGGAAGTGCATCAGGAGGTAGTGATCCGATATTTATTTATCCCAATCTTCATGAAAGTTTTATAATTGAGGGGATAGTAGCTTCAATGCTAATATTTTTTTGTTCAACTGGATTTGTTTTCTTATACCAAGCATCAAAACATGTATATAATAAAAGCTTAGCTCTAAGAATTTTAGCAATTGGTATAATAATGATCATTATAACATTTTTTATACTCCAATATATGATTGGAGTAAAAGCAGGGCAACTAGATCAACCATAAACAGGTAATTGAAAAAGTTTAATCTTATTATTTATTTCTTTTATATTCTAATAAAGAACCCGATAAGTTTTTGGCAAATATATTAGATTATAATTTGAATTTATATTATTCTACATTACAAATTTTTATCTCATCATAATCTACAAATACTTTATATAATCCTTTCATTTCTTCATCTAATTTAGAATCACGTGTATCTATTCTTAATATTTGATTAGGAATAGTTTGAAGTTTATGTTTTGTACATAAAATAATTATGTTCTTAGCACTTATTTTACGTAAGATTCTTGGTGAAATTTGTAAATTACCACGTCCAAAGAGGAACCCTTGTCTTCCTATAGGAGAAATAATAATCTTAACTTTTTTATCTTCAATATATTTCAAAATTTGTTGTTCATTTAAATCCATAGCAATAATTTTTCCATTTAAAAGCAAATCTACACCTAAAATAGATTTTTTTTGATTTAATATATCTGTGATTGCCTTAGTTGTGGATCCTGGTCCAATTATGTAATAAGTTTCTTTTTCTAAATTGTCTACAACTCTTTTTGCTATTCTTTCTTGATCATTTAAATCAGAATCGATAGAACCCATCTTAGATAATTGAGAAAAATCTGGATTAAAAGGTGTTAGTAAGTATCCATATAATCGTGAGATTAATTTACCTTTTCTATACTCAGTCTCATCAATATCTAAAACCTCCGATTCCTTTAATGGTAATTCATCCCATAAAAATTGGATTATTAAATAGCTTGCAATTCTTGGATTTAATGAAAAAACACTTGAATAAATTTTTACACCTGCAGGGATTCCTAGACATGGGACATTTATATTAACAACATTAAAGATATCACGCGCGGTTCCATCCCCTCCGACAAAAAGTAATAATTTTAGATCTTTGATGTTTTTCATTGTTTTTGCTGCAATTTTTGTATGTTTAGCAGTTGTATCTAAAAAATTTTTAATGTTATTGTAAATTGGGTTATGAATAATTTCATAATCAAAATGTAGTTCTTTCAAAATATCTTCACCCATGATTCCAGGACATGTAATGAATTTTAATTTAGTTTTAACAGATTCTAATTCCATCAAAAGTTCTTTTGTTCTATTTATTGCATTAGGTTTAGCGCCTAATTTAATTGCCTTTTTTAATATTTCTTTACCATCTGTGCCTTTTAATCCTACTGAACCTCCCATACCCGAGATGGGATTTATAATTAGACCTAATTTAAATTTAATTATATCATTCATTGATCATCAATAAAATTAAAAAAAAGAAAAAATTTTAAAAGATTCTTTCCAAAATTCGAAAAATTATTTATTCTGCTGTGAATGCCTTATAATCTGCTGCTGAAAGTAAGTTACCTTTTTCTGCGTCCCAATTTGATGGTTTGATTTCATACAACCAGCCAGCTCCATAAGGATCCTCATTTATTTTTTCAGGTTCATCCATTAAGTCACTATTGATTGCAGTAACACTTCCACTAACTGGTGAATATATATCACCCACTGCTTTAGAGCTTTCAACAGTAGCATCAATAGGATCTGAGGTTGGTTCATCTCCAGACATTTCTACTTGAGTTAATTCTGCTCCCTCAAGGCCCTCAACATCCACAAAACTAATTTCTCCAAGTTGTTCAGCAGCATAGGCGGTTATACCTACTTTTTTGGATCCACTATCGAACCATTGATGAGTTTTAGTATAAAATAATCCTTCTTTAACATCAGCCATTTTTTAATCACAATTTTTTT
>JBHLNY010000239.1:0-5364 GCA_048941065.1 Promethearchaeota archaeon | reverse complement strand
CGTTTTAGTGTCTCTAAATGCCTAGATAAAGTACCTGTAGGAATTTCGATTGGTTCTTGACGAAAATCTGCCCATTTACATATATCATTATTATTCAACATCCATAGAATAATATGATCATAGTTCGGCTTTTTTAACTTGGAAGGGCTATAGATCTTTTCTGGAGGATAATTTATCATTTCCATAATTTGAGAAAACTCAATTTTATTTTCTAAATTAAAGATCGGTATCTTTTCTATTTATATCTTTTTCATAGAACTTCCACAGAGTAATGGAACTATTATGGAACTATCGGAAGCTCAATTATAAAGGTAATTCGATCTCAACCTTTAATTAGTCATCATATAGATGATAAATTTATAATTAAAAAAAGAGTTGAAAAAAAAGAAATATTTGAGGTGAAAATAATAGTGAAAAAGAAATCAAAAGTGACTAAAGTACTGATCGCGGCATCATTTTTAATAGGCATCATAGCAATTGTTTCACCAGTGAATGCTTGTTACACTAATCGCGTCTTCTTCATGACAATAGGAGATGATCTAGATATCCCTGGAGCTAAAAATATTATCATAGGGAACATTAAATTCAGTGGAGACAGTGAGCCCCCATCGGCGAGTGTATTTTTCTATTCAAAAATCTATGGTGAATCTGGTGAAACAGTGTATGCGATGATGGGAATGCTCAAAGATGGATATCTTATGGACACCAGCTATTCATTTTTTTGCCCACTCTTTAAAGTCTGGTTTATTAACGTGTGGCTAGTCATGGGTCAGGGAATGTTTATAACTACTGATACCAATATCCAAGTATATTTTCGAGATTCGCTTACAATAACCATGCCAAATACAGAAGGTAAGTTTGTATCAGCACCGATTGGAATGCTACTAAGCCCTGCAGGTGAATATCAAAATGGTGATCCAATAACTGGTCCGATAGGTCCAGTTAAAATTTGGGGAGAAGGAGGATGGGCCCTTGCTGCGGTTGTATGGTATGTTCCTGAAATTGGTGATGTTTTGGCGATCGGTCCGCTATCCTATTTGACAATATCCATAGGAATATGAATCCCATAACGCTAAGTCAATCGTAACAGATAAGAAATAATATAATATCTTAATTAAAATATAGAAAAAGAGAGGAACATGTTTAGATAATTGGCTTCTCGAATGACCACACCTAAACCACTATTCCTCCATTCTATATATCTTTTTTTTAATTATTAAATTTAATTGACTTTGGAGTCTTTACACTATTGTATAATACAATAATTAAACTTATAATTATAATATAGATTCCAATCCCAATTTAAGTTAATATTAATGGAAATAAACTCTATAGAGCTTCTTATAAAAGAGATTTTTATTCCAAATACTCCTCCTTAAGCATTAGATTTAAAATTATATTTAGCTTAATATTTCATAAAGTTATAATCCAAATCAAATGAAAGTATGTCTCACCCAGAGCTAAACCAATTAACAAAAGCAGAACAGCTTTTTGATGCTGGTAAGCTTGATAAAGCTCTTGAAATATTAAATGATTGGAGGCAATTTGAGGGGCTTAATCCTCAGCAAAAAAGCCATTTTAGGTTTATTAAGGGCTTAATTCTAATATATCAGAATAAAAGTGAAGAAGTTTCTAAGTGGGGTGAAGAAATATTAAAAGAAGGGCAAATACTTAACGATCATCTCCAATCAGTTGATGCGTATTATTTTATTCTCTTAGGACCAAGTATAGCTAACAAATTTGACGAAGCGTCCAAATTTATTGAAAAAGCTGAGGCTTCATTAAGGCTTATTTCTAATAGACCTAAAGATATTTTAATTCAAAGAGAAGTTCGTATAAGATTGGCAAAAGCATTTATTAATGTGTTTATAGGTAATATAGAAATAGCAGAAAAGTGCGTAGACTGGATCTTAGGGTCACAAAAAGAACTTGGTAATACATTCGAAATTGTATGGGCTAATTTAATAAAAGCAATAATTATGATGAGTGCAAAAAACAGATTTGATCTTGCTATGGAATACACCAAGAAAGCAATGTTAATAGCGAAGAAAATTAAATTTAACCACTTCTGGATTGCTATGTGTCACGTCTTTCTGGGGGTGATCCATAGTTATATTGGCGAATTTAATACTAGCTTGAAACATCATATGAAGAGTTTAGCGATATTTAAAGAAATTAACAATAATTTCTATACCGCAGGAATGCTTAATAATATAGGAAGCACCTATCTTACTACTGGTTATTATGAGCTTGCTTTGGAATATTTAGAAGAAAGTTTATCCTATTATGAAGTTCAATCTATAGAACTACAAATCCCTCTTGTTAATTTGATTGAACTGGCTCTGGAATTAGGCGATAATGAACGTGCTCAAAAATATTTTCAACGCTTAGAAGATATGTACAATCAAACAAAAGATAAAGATGTCATTTTAAACTATCAATTCGCTAAAGCATTAATGTTAAAAAAGAGTTCTCGTATCCGAGATAAAGCTAAAGTTGAAAAATTGTTGAAACAAGTAATTAAAACAGAAACAGTACGTTTTGATGCAATTATTTTTGCAACTATCCATCTTTGTGACGTACTTCTTGCTGAATTTCGTATAACTAATGATAGTGAAGTACTTGATGAATTAAATTACTATATTGCTAAATTATTAACTATAGCTGAGAAATCACATTCATATTTAGTTTTTTGTGAGACTTTTATATTACAAGCCAAATTAGCTTTAATAAATTTTAATATGAAAGCGGCCCGAAGATTTTTAACTCAAGCTCAAAAAATAGCGGAATCATATGGTATAAAACGATTAGCAATAAAAATTTCACATGAACATGATCTATTACTTAGACAAATAACAGAGTGGGAGAATTTAAAAGAATCGGAAACATCTTTATCTGAACGTTGGAAACTCGCTGGTTTAAATAACCAAATAGAGAATATGGTAAGAAAACGCATGAGTGAAGCTCCTAAGATCTCAGAGGAAGAACCTATTACAATTTTAATCATAACCGAAGGGGGAACTTCGATATTTTCTCATTCATTTATTAAAAACAAGGAATTTGAATCTCATATTTTTAGCGGTTTTATAACCACTATTGATTACTTTATTCGGGAAATGTTTTCTGAAGGACTGGACCGCGCAATCTTCGGCGATTATACTCTTCTTATTAAATCTATTCCACCTTTTTTTATTTCTTATATTTTTAAAGGTGATTCTTATTATGCTCATCAGAAAATAAATTATTTTATCGATCATATCCAAAAAGAAGATACTATTTGGCAAAAATTACTTAAATCTTTTCAAATAAGTCAGGCTATTCACTTAAAAGATATTCCCTTACTTGAATCCTTGATAACAGAAACATTTATCACTAGAAATATTGCATCTAGTGAATTATAACTTTGAAATTAAAGAAATGTTGTTTTATTCATTTTAGCTAAAATTTTATATTAGACAACAACTAATTTTACATTAATGACTATTTCTCAGGAATTTGAATTTAAGATATCCATAATAGGCGATGGAGGGGTCGGTAAAACATCTTTAATAAAAAAATTTACAAAGGGAACCTTTGAAAAAGATTATATTAAAACTATAGGTGCTCAATTTTCAAGATATGATAAAGAAATTAATGGTGATGTAATTAATTTAATCTTTTGGGACATAGCTGGTCAAGATGATTTTAATTTTTTACATCCTTTATTCTATAAAGAAAGTAGAGCCAGCATTATTGTATATAGTCTTGAAGTTAACAATTTAGGAAAAGATAGCTTTCTTCATATAAAGAATTGGTATAATGAATTAAACAAGTATTGTGGCGATATTCCTGTAGTTTTATTTGCCAATAAAGTTGATTTGGTGAATCAAAAAAATTTAAATGAGCTTGAAATTCAAGAAATTGTCAAAGAATATAATTTTCTTGGATATTATATTACCTCTGCAAAAACAGGACAGGGAGTAATAGAAGCATTTAATGCAATTATTGAAAAATTATATTATAAATATAAAAAGTTATCAAAAACTAATTAACTTTTAAAGCTTCTTGTTTTTAAGTTTTATTTTAATTTTGAAATAGGTATTTATGTGTTAATTAATCACTTTAAATTGAAGTTCTGTACCATTTTTATCAAAACACTTAATATGGTTTAAGTTATATGGAAATCCTACAATAAAGTGAAAATTTTTTCCTTTAAATACACTATTTAGATCTTGCAGAGAAGGGTATAAATTTCCAGTTGGATGTGAATGAATAGTACCTTGATAAGATCGACTTATTGGAAGTCTACTTGGAAAGAATACTCCTGAACTTCTTGAAGTAACTGCACCTGGCGGTAATATAAATTCTGTAAATATATTTTTATCCATTTTAAGAATTCCTAAAAATTCTTTTGGATGATGCTCTCGACATAATATTAAAAATCCATCTAATAGCTCCCTTTTTATTTTAACTATATTTGATTGTAGTTCTTCTAAAGTAAGAATAATTTCATTTATAACATTTAAAACAGACTTAGTCTTACTTATTTTCCAATTTTTTAAAGAAATAATGTCATCGTTTAACTTTTTGTAGAATTCCCCAGATTGGTTAATAAGCTTAACTTTTGGTTTTTTTGGATATTTAGAATAATCAATTTCTAAAATAATTCCTCTATTTAATTTAATATTAATATGAGAAATTTTATTTTCGATAGTTACATTGTTAGGAAAATGTTCTATAATATTTTGATATTGTTTCTCAATTTCTTCAATCATTATGAAAATATAAATTCGATTTTAAAAGAAAGTTTTTTATTTTAGAAATAAAATCAATTTTATTTGAAAGAATCTAAATTCTTTCAATTGAATAAATTTTACATTATTTTAATTTGATTATTAGAATTATTCTAATAAAATTCAAATAATGAGTGATTCTTTTCAATAGTATGCCTGAAGAAATCATCAAATGGGATTTAAGTGATTTTTATCAAAGTATAAATGATCCTTTAATTGAAAAAGATCTCCTAGATTTAGTAAAATCTGCTGAAATATTTTACTACAATGTCAAGGGAAAATTAGAGGATCCTTCACTCACTTCTAAAGGATTTTTAGAATGGGCTCAAGAGTACGAAAGGATTTCAGAAAAACTATTTTATTTACAGATTTATGGTCTTTTATTATATTCAATAAATACTTTGGATGATGAGGTAAAATCCTTCTATGCGAAAATTGATGAGTTTAAAGTTAAAATTCAAGAAAAGCTCCTATTTTTTAATTTGGAGTTAAATATGATTTCTGATAAGAAATTCGAAGAATTTTCAAAAGCTCCAGAGTTAATACATTACTCTCACGCTCTTAAGTTCAATAGATTAAAGAAACCACATCA
>JBHLNY010000238.1:0-5368 GCA_048941065.1 Promethearchaeota archaeon | reverse complement strand
CTAGTTCTAATGATTTCAATGATGGTCGTACAATCGCTAATATGGCGATTCAAGATGCTGTTGGAGCTGTGAGAAAATCAGAATCTAGGGTTTCTGGTGATGGGGCTTTTGCGTATATTTATGGAGCTATGAGAATCCTATCAGAATACTATGATACTGTATTAGTAGTATCACATTGTAAATGTTCTGAAGTAAGCCAACACTTAATAAATAACTCTATTTTTGACCCTTTTTATCAAAGACATTTAGGATTAGATCAGATCTCAGCAGCGGGCTTAATGGCTAATATGTATATGACTAAATACAAAATAAGTGAGGAACAGGCAGCGAGAGTTGTTGTAAAAAACCGTATGAATGCCTTAAGTAATCCCTATGCTCATTTACAAGAAAAAGTAACATTTGAAGATGTATTATATTCTTCAATGTTGGCATATCCGTTGAAAGAACTGGATTTTCCACCATTTTCGGACGGAGCTGTAGCAATGCTTTTAGCAAAGGAAGAAATTGCCAAAAAATTGACAGATACACCCGTTTGGTTAAAAGGCTATGGAAGCTCTACTGATGCATATTATCTGGGACACAGAAATATGACTCATCTAGTGGGTTTAGAAGGAGCTTCAAGAGCAGCTTATAAGATGGCAGGCATAACTGATCCTATTAATGATATTGATGTAGCAGAAGTTTATGATGCGTTCTCAGTGCATGAATTAATGAGTTATGAAGCTTTGGGATTCTGTAACAAGGGGGAAGGAGGAAGATTTATTGATACTGGTCAAACAGAAATGAATGGAGCAATTCCTGTAAACCCTTCTGGGGGAGTACTATCAAGTAATCCATCCATGGCAAATGGTCTTATTCGTGTGGCGGAAATTGCTTTGCAACTAATGGGAAAAGCAGATAGAAGACAGATTACCGATGCTAAAATAGGTTTAGCAAATGGAATGAATGGAATATGTTCTCAAGGAAATTGTGTATTAATTTTTGAGGTGTAAGGAGGTGTTAAAAAAATGGTAAGACATAATGTGGGAATAGTAGGTATAGGGCAGACAAAATATAGAAGTAAAAGAAGGGATGTTAATATTCCAGAAATGATTTATGAAGCCGTAAAAATGGCACTTGATGACGCTCAACTTTCACCTCAAGAGATTGATGCTATATTAATAGGGAATATGGATCATTTTGAAGGTATAAACTTCTCAGAAATGTGGACAGGAGTTGAAGCTGCTCCAGGATATATGAAACCTGTAATGAAAGTTGCTACTGGGGGTACTACTGGAAGCTCTTTAGCTATATGTGGATATCATTATGTTGCTTCAGGAATCTATAAAAATGTTTTAGTAATAGGTTGGGAAAAATTAAACGAAGGGGGTGCTACTACAGGAATAATTACTGCTTTTGATCCTGTATGGGAAAGACCATCCTTAGCAGGAGCGTTAGGGCCACTTGCTCTTATGGCATCTATATATCAAGCTAAATATGGTGCAACACCAGAACAAGCGGCTAAGGTTACCGTAAAAAATCGTCGTAATGCTGCGAATAATCCATTTGCACATTTACAAATGCCTGATATTACCGTAGATTATGTTATGAACTCACAAGTGATCTCACATCCATTAAGATTACATGATTGTTGTCCGCAGAGTGAAGGAGCTTGTGCAGTTATTTATGCAAATGAAGAAGAGACTAAGAAGATAACAGATAATCCAGCATGGTTTAAAGCTTTAGAAACTGCTCATTATTATACTTTTGGAACCGATGATATAATGTATGATCTCCCTACCGCGAGAATTGCTTCAAAGAAGGCTTATAAAAAGGCAGGAATAGCTGATCCAATAAAGGATTTGGATGTTGCCGAAATTTATGAGCCCACAAGTTGGAGCGAATTAGCATGGACAGAAGCTCTGGGATTTGCTAAATTTGGTGAAGGTGGAAGGTTATTAGATGAAGGAATAACTGAGATGAGCGGAGAATTACCTGTGAATCCGTCAGGGGGTGTATTAAGTACTAATCCTATAGGAGCTACAGCTTTGATCCGTGTTGCTGAAGCTGCAACTCAAGTAATGGGAAGAGGGGGAGCACGTCAAGTTCCTGATGTAAAGACTGCATTAGCACAGGGTTTTGGTGGGTCACTATGGACTGAAATCATAATATTAGGAAAAGAACCTATGAGGTGAATAAAGAATTATGAGCAATCAGAAAGAAAAGCCCTTTGAAATCAAATGGAAGACCGATTTACCCTATAGATATTCAATTGGGAAGTTATCAGTCAAATTTTTCGAAGAACTTAAAGAAAACAAAAAAATATTAGGAAGTAAATGTCCAAAATGCGGTAAAGTGCATTTTCCTCCTAGAGCTGTCTGTGCAGAATGTTTTATTAAGATGGAAGTAAATAATCTAGTTGAACTGTATAATCGGGGAACTTTATATGGTTTCACCGTAGTTAATTATCCTTTTGTAGATCCTCAAACAGGAGGGTTACGTCCTTTTCCCTATGGCTACGCTCTATTCAAATTAGATGGCGCTGATACTTTTACAATGCATTTTATAGATGAAAAGGATCCAACTAAATTGAAAGTGGGAATGCGAGTTGAGGCTGTATTTAAGGATAATAGGGAAGGAAATTTAGGAGATATACCATATTTTAAAGTTATTAGAGAAGTACCAAAACCAAGAAAGGTGGAAAAAATGGAAAAAATGATCGATGAAAAGAAAATTTATAGAGGAAAAATTAAAGTTCCATATAAACATGTAGCAGGTGCGTATGTTGAGCGCTTTATATCCGAGATTGGGAAAAATAGAAGAATCATGGGTGTGAAATGTCCTAAGTGCGGTAAGATTTTTGTCCCGCCAAGGATGGTCTGTGTTGAATGCTTCGAAAAAATGGAGGAATGGGTAGAGGTAGGAAATCAGGGTACGATTGTAGGTTTTACAACAGTCACACATTCAACACCCGTTATGCCACTTGAACCACCCTTTACTTACGCATTAATTAGATTAGACGGAGCAGACACAGATTTCGTACATTTAATTAATGAAGGTGATCCTAATAAATTGCAAGTGGGTATGAGAGTTCAAGCTGTTTTTAAAGAAAAACCGAGAAAGCGTATATTAGATATTGAATATTTTCGCCCAATATAATTTTTTTTTAACCTTTTTTTCTAAACAAGAATATTTGGAGACTTTATCTATTTTGGATAAAGCGCTTAATTAAAGCATTTTTTATATAATCCTTTTTTTTTAAATATTTCTCAAGGATGTCCCTAAGCCACTCTGGTCTATAGATCTCGTTTCTGCAATTTCCAAAATTTACATACCCCGTTCCACGTTGTAGATAATCAGATGTTCCAGCTATATACCATTTTTGAGGATCTAATAATTCGTTGTTGATCTTTACCTCTTGTATTTTTTTTAATGGTTTTTCAGCAGGATTATAAAAAATTTGAACATTTTTAGAAACCTGGATATTACCAAGAAAGGTTCCTCTAAATCCGGCTCCTGCTCCATCACTCAATTGAAAACCTTGAAGTAAAGATTTTTCTAAGGTTAGCAACAAATCGCTTCCTTTAATTTCAACTAAGGTGGGATTTAATGGTGAAGGACATATCTCATGTAGAATTAATTTTGTGACAACACCCTTCTCAATACCATGATTCAAGACACCACTATTTATTATTCCAATATCACTATTAAAAAAATCTCTTAATCCGTCAGCCAAAAGGTTGCCAATTTGACTTTCTTCAGTAAAAGAGTGGTTCAAATCAAAACCAATTTTGTATAAAGAACGAGACATATTATTTATAGCAAGATTTGAGTTATAGTTAATAATTTCTATAATTTTAGGATCTTCAGAATAATCAATTGTTGATATTAATTGGTTTTCAAAATTTGTTATTCTTTTCTCTGTAAAATCATATTTAATAATAAGTTCTCCTAAATATTCACCATACGATCCCGCTTGACAAATAATTGTGTTGTTTTCAATCACACACTCATTAAGAGCTGTATGAGAATGCCCTCCAATAATAATATCTATATTAGGGATTCGTACTGCTAATTCTTCATCAACATCTAAACCTAAATGAGATATAATAATTGAAAGATCATACTGAGCATTATCGATTTTGGAAAGAACTCGTTTTAATTCCTCAATTGGATCCTTTATATGAATGTTAAAGAGGTGATAAAACTCATTGAAAGCAGGAGTCACACCGATTACCAAGATTTTTAAATCTTTAACATCAAAAATTACATAATCTTTTAAATTTTTTAATTTTTTATTATTCATGTTGTACATATTGCATGTAATAACTGGAAAATTTGAGCTGTTTATAATTTCTCCAATTATATCTTTTTCTGAAAAACCCTCAGTATTTCCAATGATTCTTGCGTTAAAACCAATATAATTAAGAATGTCTGAGATTATATTTCCTTTAGTTCCTATTACTTCTATACGCCATGGATCGGTAGTATCCCCTGCATCAAAGATAAGCGTATTATCATCCTTGAACTTTTTAATAATAGAAGCAATTTTGGCAAGTTCTTCATACCTACTATGAAGATCATTCATATATAGTATTTTTAATTCCAAATCGTTTAGCACTCTCAAATTTTAATAATTCTAAATCAAACTATCACCGATCACACTTTTATGAGGAGTTTTACCTAAAGATTTTAATAAAGTTGGTATTATATCAACTATTTTACAATAAGGAATTTCTTTGTGAGGGATTTCTAATGACCCTCCTATAATTAACGGAACAATTGAACTCTTTCTTAACCCAATATCGTGATGATATATGGTTCTATTTTTTTGCTTTCCATGTTCTATATTATATACAATGGTCCCTTCGTTACTAAGGATAATATCACAACTCCTTGGGTTTTTAAAATGACGAGGTAATAAATCTGGATAAAGTGGAAAATCAAGATGATAGGTTGCAGATAGCCATTCATTAATAGAATGAAATTTACCATCTATAACTTTACTTGCTTTATCATCAGTTAAATAGTTAAAAACATCAAGATCATCATTTTCAATGATATATTTTGTTTTGTAATCACGTCCGGTACCATTATACTCAATTATTCCCGAAATAATTTTATTTGCATCCCTAAATTTTCTCTTTATGTGGATTTTTCCTTTTTTATAAGTATTTTCATTGTCTCTATGGTACATTAATTGTGTTCCTTTAATTTTGAACAATTCATTTAATAAATTCACTTTTTTTTTCCCATAGTTTTTAAGTTCATTTATCATAGGGTGTACCCAAGAATGAATGTTATTCGATTTAACATTTCCTTTAAAATTGAAAAAACCAACACCACCATATTCAGCGAGATCCATATTTCCTTTTCTATTCTTTCGAGG
>JBHLNY010000237.1:0-5392 GCA_048941065.1 Promethearchaeota archaeon | reverse complement strand
GCAATTATACGCCCTCTAGCTAATAAGTGTGATATTCCATACGCAGCAATAGATTGTGAAGGTCCTTGGATATCAACAAATCAACGTAGGCTTCTTGAAACTATTGCTATTCAAGCTAAGAGAGTCCGTAAAATAAAGAATAAAAGATTAACTAAAAGTGAGTAAAATTCATTAATCAATGCCGATCTTATTTTAATATTATAACTTTAACCTGCAAGGCGGTAAAGCTTAGTTGACATCACAAATATCCAAGAAAGTGGAACACTAAGTCCTAATCGCTGTACTAAACCACTAATTAAAGCGAGAGGATACAATATTGCAAGGGGTGAAAATATTGTTAAAAAAATTCCAAACAATACGAAAAAGAACCACCAATACCCTCGCCAGTTATGATCCTTACGTAATGGATAAATTAACAGTATCATTGCTACAGGCATCATTATACCCGAAACTGTGGTGAGGAAAGTGTGCCCCATCCCTGTAAATGTTTGATTACTACAACCGGGATCACAAGGAAACCATGCCAGCGCAAAAATAGAAATGCCTGCTAAGATAAAAAGAATTAAACTTACTCTTGTTAACGTATGCTTTTTGATTCCAATATAAAGCCCAATTCCAAAAGCAATTACATAAAGTCCGAATAAATTAAATCCGAGTGTGTTCATAACAATATTGTTAGGAGCAATTGAAGTAGCTAATTCACTTACATGCTGACTGATAGGATTGTAGCCTGGATAAATAAAACCTAAAACTGTAAAAACAATAACATTAATAATAGGACCAAAGATTCCAAACAGAGCAAATGATTTTTGAATATGATATTTATTAAATTGATACCTTTCCATGCAACCCTATCCTGTCGATTTAATTAAAAATTAGAAAGTATAGATCCTTACTAAATTGGTATATTTATAATAAAAATTGTATTTTAATTACCTTTGTATAAAGAAAATTTTATATATACCCAGATAATATTTAATTAAAATTAAACTAGAAAAGCTCATATTGTTTTTTCTTATAAATTATTAGTAGTTCATTAAATAATCTCATTTTTAAATTTTCTTTTCTTAATGCAAATCGCTTAAGATTAGTAGAAAGGGACCACCCATTTACACTTTCTAAAAGAAAATAAAGAGATGATATTAGATTTTTAATTTTGATTACTCCTTATACTACCTTCAATATCATATATATTGAGACAAATTAAAAGTTGTTATTTTTTCCTTAAAAAAAAGTTTTATATACTCATAGATCTAAAATTAAATTACATAAATTTAATAAAATCCAAAAAAAGAGAGTTGAATAATTAAAATGAATAAAAGAAAATATTCAGTATCCCTTACAATTCTTATGCTTACAGTTAGTTTTTTAGTTATTACAGTACCTAAGGTCTATGCTGCGGACGATACTCCTATTTATATGGAAGAAATGGTTGAAATGAGTGATGGTGTTCATTTATTTACTAAAATTTATCTTCCTGGTTCTGGAGAATATCCCGTAATTCTTACCAGAACTCCATATGGAATTGGTGATCCAACCGATCCAGATGATATAACATCTTGGCCCCAGGAGGTCCTTAATGGATATGCTCGTGTGATTCAAGACACCAGAGGAAGGTATAACTCCGAGGGTGTTGATCGCCTTTTTTATGATGATGGTCCAGATGGATATGACACAATTGAATGGATTACTACACAAGATTGGTGTAATGGTAAAATCGGTATGTCGGGTGGTTCAGCAACCGGTATAACTACATATTTAGCTGCTGGTGAAAATCATCCTAATCTAATAGCTGCTCTTTCATATGTAGCAAGTGCTAATCTCTATAACGATCTGACTTTTGATGGTGGGGCTTATCGTGCTGATTCTATGATATGGTCGTATGGTCAAACTGTAGGTGGTCTCTCCCTGTCACATATGCTTTCAGTTGCACCACCATCTGAATGGGTTACCCTTCTCACGGATATCGGTTATACTTTATATGACTTATATACCCATACCTCTTTAGTTCCAGGTTATCGAGCTGTAGATTCAAATGCATGGATGAACCTTCCTTTTATTGGTGGAGATCCAAGTTATAGCACCATGCAACCATTTGGTGATGAGATACTGAGCCATCCTAACCAAGATGATTTTAGAGATAAACTTAATGTCCTCGATACGATAGATATTCCCATTTTACATGTAGGGGGTTGGTTTGATTTTTTCTCCAGATGTACTCTTGATGCGTTTGTTGCTTTACAAAATAAAGGCAATCAAAAATTCTTTATGGCACCTGGAACTCATGGAGGCTTAGGTGATTTACCTTACGATCCTTATTATGACTGGTTTGATTATTGGTTGAAAGGCGAAGATACTGGAATTATGGATGAACCTTCTTTTTCCTATTATTGTTTTGGAGCGGATGAGTATCGATGGGCCGACCAGTGGCCTTTAGAAGATATCGATTATACGAGATATTATCTACATGATGGTGGAGTCTTGAATACTTATCGAAGTTCTTATGGTTCGCCTTTTGAAAGTTATGTTTATAATCCTTCGGATCCTGTTCTAACGTGGGGTGGAAGAAATCTAGGTTTACCTGCAGGATCTCGTGATCAAAGGCCTGTTGAAGAGGGTAGAAGTGATATACTTTTCTATTCGACCGACATTTTAGAGGAAGATATGGAGATTTCAGGTCCCGTTAAGGCAAAATTAAGTGTTTCTTCGAACTGTACTGATACTGATTTCACTGTTAAGTTGATAGATGTATATCCGGATGGAAGTGCAATGTTAGTTCTAGATAATATCCTAAGAGCTAGATTCCGAAAATCAATGAGTGACCCTGTTTTAATGAAACCCGGCAAAATTTATGATATAACTATTAATCTAGGAGATATTAGCTACATCTTTAAAGCTGGACATCGTATTCAAATTGATATCTCCAGTAGTAATTTCCCTAAATATGACCGTAATCTTAATACAGGTGGAAATTTATATACTGAAACAGAAGCAGATATTAAGATAGCTTTAAATACAATTCATCATCATGGTAGGCATCGATCATGTATAGTACTTCCTGTAATTTCTACAAAACCCAAAGTATTCGAAGGCTATGCACATATAAAGAGTTATAAATTAAAATATCAAGGACCAGCTGAACTACATATATATGATAATGCTGTTTATCTGCATTTCGAGGATGAATGGATTAAATGGGACATTAAATATCATAGGAAATTCTGCAACATGGAAATTTATACATGTATAGGTGAATTGGGAAGATTAACTGTAACCATCTTTCATACAAGATGGGGAACGTATGTAATGGCGGTGGGACGTAAAGTCTTCTTTTCAACAAAACATTGCTAAAAAATTTAATATTAAAAATTAATCTTTTAAAAATTTTTTTTTCTTATTTTCAACAGTTAATTTAAAATTCTTTTTCTCTTAAAATCTATTAAATAAATCCAAAATTTTTAATAAGAAAATCATACTTTTGATAATGTTTTTTAAATGAGTAGATTTTTATTTTTTGCTTTTTTATTTAATCAAAAATTTATTTAAGTAAATGTAAATTATTATAATTCTAAATAATATCTCTAAATAATCTATAATTTCCAACTGTGTAAAAGAATATAACGAGGAGTTCCATAATCCATGATATTGTCCTTTCCTAATATGGGTCCAAACTGGGTAGCTTTCAAAACGTTGTTTAAAACATTAGATCCCGACATTGAAGTTGTACTTCCTGACCCAACTAATCGGGAAGCCATCAAAGTAGGAGTAAAATATAGCCCTGAGTTTGTTTGTTTCCCATTTAAATCAACCTTAGGGGATTTTGTAAGTGCTATTAAGAAGGGGGCAGATACTTTGGTGATGGCAATAGATTGTGGTCCTTGCCGTTTTGGATTTTATCATGCTGTTCAAGAAAGGCTCCTACATGATATGGGATATAAACATGTACGTGTAATTCCCCTTGATCAGGCGGATTTACTGCAGTTTCACTGGGTCAAAGCTCTCCAAGAAGTTAGCGGAAAAAGTATTCTTCTTGATTATCCAAGATTTGTAAAAGCAGTGATTTTTTTCTTGAAAAAGGCAAAACTATTACATGATATTCAGACTGCAGAAGGATTATTCAGAGCCTATGAAAGGAATCAAGGAGAAACTACCCTTATCTTGAACAACTTATTAATTAAATTAGATGAAGCAAATTCTCTTAAAGAATTGAGAAACTTTAAAAATATCATCAAACAAGACTTTAACACTATAGATATTGATAAAAGTCGCAACCCTTTGAAAGTGGCAATAGCTGGAGAAATTCATATTAGTCTAGAAACATTTGTAAATAATGACGTTAGACGCAAACTTGGAGAATTGGGAGTAGAAATTCATCAAAATTTATGTTTATGGGATTGGGTGGTTCATAAGTTTCACCTCAATTACAATCGTAAATGGTTAGAGCATTTAGCGAGGCCTCATGTTCCAATGGATATTGGTGGAGAATGTCAATGGGTATTAGGTGAATACATTGATAGAGCAAGAAGTGGGTTTGATGGTTTTGTACATGTATATCCTTTTACATGTATGCCAGAAGTAACAGCTCGAACAATAATAACTAATAAATTAAAGAAAATGTATGATCTACCGATTATATTCTTCTCCTTTGATGAACATAGTGATGCTTATGGAGGATTTCGAACAAGAATTGAAGCATTTGTGGATTTAATGGAAGGAAGGCGTAAAAAACAAGTCGAGGATAGGAGAGATAATTTGAAGAAAGATTTAGAATATGGATATACTCATTATGGGGATAATTTTTACAAAGAATGTATTCAAATAATTCAAACAAAGTAAATCGTGATTTAATGGTAGAAGCTAAGGAAGCAGGTAAAATTGTTAAAGATGATGGAAAATCAGATGCTTTTCTTGGAATTGATATAGGTAGTGTTACTTGTAAATTTGTTTTAATGGATTCAGAAGGTAAAGTTCTTACAAGCGTTTTTTTGCGCAATAAAGGTTCTCCCATTGAGTCTGCTAAGGCAGGGATGGAAGATTTAAGAACAAAAATTGAACAAAATGAAGAATTGCAGGATTATGCTATACGCTGTTGTGGAACCACTGGTTCAGCAAGATATTTGACTAAAGCAATTGTTGGTGGTGATCTTGCTAAAACAGAAATTATCGCTCATGCGGTCGCAACACAATCTTTATATCCTGATGTAAGGACAATTCTAGAAATCGGCGGTCAAGATTCGAAAATTATTATTCTAAGGGATGGAATAATTGTTGATTTTGCCATGAATTCAGTATGCGCTGCAGGTACGGGCTCATTTTTGGATCATCAAGCTGCAAGGCTTGGAATTCCAATTGAGCAATTTGGTGATTATGCTGTAAAATCGAAAAATCCGGT
>JBHLNY010000236.1:0-5439 GCA_048941065.1 Promethearchaeota archaeon | reverse complement strand
TCGATATCTAATCCATATTTTTTGAATACTTTCAATAATTCATCGCTTGCTAACCTCCTTAAAATATCTCCTAAGGGGGCTAAAACTTCTTTTTTCTGTGTTTTTCTATTTTGGCTAATTCTCCCATCCTTAACTTCAAAAGCACTTTGCGACCATGAAAATTCATCATTGAATGTAAACCATATCTCCTTGTATGCTCCTTCTTGACCGCCATCCCGAGCTAGGGGTTTTTCTTCGATAGGGATTTCAGGGTCCTGTAAATAGCACCAATCAAGCACAACCCACTCCAATTTCCTATCAGAATCGGTTCTATCAGCAAGATAAATACAATAAGCATGTCCTCCTAGTTCTGAATCTGATGGAGCTACTACGGGATCTGCCATAACTTGAGCAGCACAGACTTTAACCCTCCAAGATGGTATTCCTGCATTAATTAATAAACTTGCAATCAAAATAGCCCCATCCTCACAATCTCCTATTTCTGATTGGATTGATTCAAATGGAAATTGCCAAAACTCAGGACAATCAGACGTAAGATCATCATACTTATACTTTAAAAAATTACATACAAAATTCTGAATTGCAAAGGCTGTTTCATTGGAATTTTCTCTTCTAAGACCAATTTGGGTGATTACATGCCATAAAATTGCATCATCCTTCTTAAGAAATGCTTTAACATCCACATCGATTTCTTTCTTGTATAATTCTCCCCTTAATGCTCTTCCGGTGTAGATTATTGGTGCTTTTTCCCATTTATTATTCCAATATTCAGGACCATAATCTCCATATTCACCCTTAAATTCTTGGATTGGCTCAAATTCAATAGGCGAAACTGATTTTGGAGTTGGTTCTTTTTTAGGTTTTTCCTTTTTTGGAGTACCAGCTAGGCTCTTTGCCATTTGAATCCACTTCTCTACACTTTTTATAGCTGGAATCTTAGTTAGGACTTTAGGTTTCTCGGTTTTCAACTCTTTTAATTTTTCTAAAGTGTTTTTAGGATTCCTGCGAGCAAATTCTTTAACCGAATCTATTCCAATCAAATTTAAAGCATTTGCTAATTCAGGATTAATACCTTCAATTCTCATTAGATCTGCATGTTCTTGCCATGTATCAATAAGTTGTTTGGGGATTCCTAATTTTTTAGCTAGCTTGTTGATTTGACTCTGTGTAAGTGTTATTAAATCTTCAACTCTACTTATTCCTTCTTTTTTTAGAAGCTTTGCATGTTTATCTTCTAATCCCACAATTTCAGAAATATTCAAATTAATAACCTCTAGTTTTATATTAAAATTAATCTGATTAGTAAAAATATTGTAATCTTTTTTTATAAGATTTTACATACATTAGACAAAACAAAATTAATTAATACTCTAAAATTAAATAATTAAGTGGGTAAAAGAAAGTCTTTTTGTACTAAATAAAAAATAGCGTTAGCAATCTCATTATTTTCAAACTCTAAAGATTTAATTGCTTCTTTAAATAGCTCTGAAAGAGAAATTATTCCTTTTGTTTTATGAGCTAATGATTTTGCTAATTCAAATACTTTCTTGGTATTTAAAGAAACTTTTTTCCCTTTTGGACTTCCAATTTGATGCGGGTAGTTGAGACTTAGGTGAAATACTTCTTCAACTATTTGAGTTATATTTTCCTTATTTCTTGAATTCTTTTGAAAAATAGAGATATCCCCTCCAAAATGGTTATATAAATCTTTAATTTCTTGACCATATTGACCCTCAATAATGGTACAAAAAAAACCAAGAAGTTCTCTTGTAAACGGGATTGGTTTCTCATTAAGTACTAAAGTAACCCAAATCATCTTCCCTGCTCTAGCTAATAAATATTTTCCTTCAAGTGTTGCTAGTTCAAGTCTCCCTTCTTCTACTGGAAAATCTAATATTCCAAATTGAATTGAATCATGAAATAAATCAATTAATTCTGGATTAAAATCTCCCGCTGTTGTATAATAGATAATTCCTTTAGATTCCTTATGAGTAATAATGAGATATTCAATTGATAATGCAATTGTGAAGTATTCCGACATTTGAATCTCGACCTTTCATTGAAAATTCCTTGTGTAATCTAATAGTAGTTCAGTTATTTATAATTTACTTATGATTATTTCAATATGCTTAGTTTAGCTAAAAACTTATGATATTATAAACATAAGAAAATGCTATATTAATCTTATAATAATTAGAATTATGTGTGGCGGGAGGGAGATTCGAACTCCCGAAGGCCTTTGCCACTGGATAACCTATCCTTCTGGATCTTAAGTCCAGCACCTATATTCGGTCTTGACCCATTTCAAGAAGTGACCTTTGACCAGATTCCCGAAATAGAATAAATCTCTTACGATTTTTCTCGGTAATCCCGCCGGATTTTCTCGTTTTTATATATTAGTGTTATTCTCCTTCAAGAAACAATTTTTATTTTCTATTTACGGTAATGGGCAATATTCAAAAATTTTAGTTTTAATTTAAATTTTTACTTTGAAAATAAGCCTTTAAAGTATAATTTTCAATTAATAGAGCTATATTTATAGATTAGTATTAAAAGAAATTGTGTGAAATTCAGAATAATAAGGATAAAATGTATAAAAAAATAATAACAAATAAATAATAAAAAGATATTAAAATAATAGCAAAATTATATTGATTATAGGTATTAATAAGAAATTAGAGAAGATAGATTACACGAGAAAATAATTTCTTATTATAAAAGTTTAATATCAATTGAGGTATATATTGTGCCGGTGGGTATCCTTGTAATTCGATGGGACAATGAAATTGGTCCAATCAACGAAGGCTTTTATCCTGGTAATCTGAAAATAACTAATAATCTACTCACTCAGGTATATAGTTCACACCGTTATCAATCTCTCAAACCGGGTTTTGCTTCAATTTCCTTAAGGAATAACAAAGTTGTTTCATTTTTTTCTGGAGTAGGAAAGGATTATATCTCTGTGGAAAATTATGTTGTTGCTCTTATATTAAGGCGAGATGAGAAACCTCATAAATATAGAGAAATTTTAAAGACAATTGCTGCTGAAATTCTTGATAAAATTGAGGATGGTAAATTTAAAAAGGTATTACCAAGCCTATATCGGGAGTTAGCAAAAATTTAAATGTATTATCCTCCAAGTATTAAACTTTCTTCCCATTTTGAATGAATATAAAAGAGTAAGTAGAGCTAATAAAATTTAAAGAAAGTATAAATTATAACTCATCAACTTTTTTAACTGAAATTTTCCCAAAATCATCTATTTCAAGTAGACCAATCTCTTGTAATTGTTGAACATTCTTTTTTACTGTCACAATCGGGGATCCAAGAGCCTTGCGTAAATCTTCTAACGAAATCGCTCCTACTTTATCTACTATTAGAAATGTTTTAAAGAGAGGTTCTCTTTCCATTAATGGTTTCAATTTATCGAAGTATTTTATTTTATGAATACTTGTATCTTCAGCACCTCGAATTTCTTCAAGTTTAGATTTGAGCTTATCAATCTCTGCATTAGCTTCTCGATTTTTATCATTTAATTCCCCTACTTTATTGATTAAAGTGTCATATTTTTCTCTAATCTGTTCAAATCTAGAAGCGAAGTCTTTTGCTTCCGAAGATTTCTCAGTCGAGATTAATTTACTATCTAACAAAAATGAATCAAGTTTACTGATTTCAACTTTTAAATCATGTGTTTCTTTTCTATGTTTTTCTTCCATTTCTTTTATCATTTCTAATTGTTCTTCTTTGAATTTATCGGTAAAAGCTTGTAATTCTTGTATTCTATTTTCTAAGTTTTTAATAGCCTCATTTCTTAAAATTAATTCAGAATTTTTTTCAGCTAATTCTGCTCTCAAATTTCCAATAATATCATAGGATTCCTCTAATTTATGCTGTGTAGGGAGAATTTGCCTTTGAACCAATTCCAATTCCTTTTTAGCTTGAACTTCTTCACCTTTTGAATGTTCTAACTCAACCTCTCTTTCATTAAGTAGTTGCCGCTGTTCTCCAATTATCTCTTTTAATTCTAATATATCTTCTGGGATATCATACATTTTAGATATTTTATCTTTTTGCTCTTCAATAACATTTTCTTGATCACTCATTATACGTTTTTGTCTTTGTACTAATTCTGTTAATCTATCCACTTTTGATTGCAATACCGCTGTTTCTTTCTCACTAGCTTCAAGATCATCCAACATATTTTTTAAATCCTTAGACATGGTCGTTTTACTCTTAAATTGATTAAAGATAATTCATTTAAAATATTTTTAAATTAATATAAAAGATTAAATTTTTAGTAAAAAACCTATAACTATTATGAGAGATTTATTTTATATAATTTTCGAATTCATTAGAATTTAAATTTGAAATATCATCGATCTTTTAGTTGAGTGAGGTGAAAACTTTTTTTACTACATATTTTAAAACAGATAAATTAAATCTTTTTATCTTGCTGTCTTATATTCCTTTGAAAAACCAGCAGAAAATAAGACTTGAGGAAACTTATATTTTTAAAAATGAAAGAGAAGTATTAGACTATGTTAGAAGTAAAAAATTAAAATTAGTAAATTCTAAAGAAGATAAGAATATTGAAGAATTGAAGAATTTAATTAATGACTACTTCAAAAAAAAAAATATTAATTTGTTTGAAGGAATTAAAATCTTAAATATTGAACTTGATTTAAAAAATAAATTTAAAACAGATTTTTCTCAAAGAGTTGTTCAATATCTTCTAAAAACAAAACCTGGTGAAGTAACTACTTATTCAGAAATCGGTGATAAGATTGGTTCTAAAGGATATCGAGCAGTTGGTAATATATTACGGAATAATCCATTGCCATTAATAATTCCTTGTCATAGAGTAATAAGGAAGAGTGGGGATATTGGAGGATTTGGAGGGTCCACTGGAGAAACTTGGGAAACCAATCTTAAAAAGAATTTATTAGAACTTGAAGGATTCAAGGAAATAAGTTTCTAAGGAAGAATAGTATATAAGACAAATTCGATTAAATTTGGCAAATATCTATTAAATATAGATAAAATAACTTTTATACCCTTAAATCTTTTATTTCATATTATGGTAATAATTTCTCCAATGAGACCATATATTCCTATAAATCCTGAGGAATTTTGTACTAATCCATATGATATTATTAGTAAAAACGAAGAACAAGAGTTAAAAAAAAATCCTAATTCCTTGATACATCTTATTTTACCCGACGGAGAAGGTGATGAAATTTATCAAAATGCTGCTAAGGCTTATAAAAGTTTTAAAGAGAAAGGAATTATTAAATATGAAGAAACTGCAAGTATCTTTGTATATCGACAGGAATCTGTCCAATTTAGTCATCAAGGATTAATAATTGGAACTGCACTTCAAGATTATGAAGAGGGAAAAATTGTAAAACATGAAAATACCCGTGAAAAACCGCTTACAGA
>JBHLNY010000235.1:0-5462 GCA_048941065.1 Promethearchaeota archaeon | reverse complement strand
TACAAAATTCGAATCTGAAAATATTGAAGAATCTGAAATAGAGCAATATATTAATTCAAAATTAAATCTTTCAACACCGATTCTTGACTCATATTCAAACTATCTAAATGAATTGAAAGTTTTTTTAAACCAATATTTGCTAAAAGTTAAGGAGGCAGGATCATATGGTAATTATTATTATCTTAAATCTGAAATCTCTGAGGAATTAAACCTCATATCAAAAAACTTACAAAATTTAAATTCAAATAGTCGGAATATTAAAAGAACGATTAAAAATAAAACATTTTTGGATGATTCAATAATAAACATAAAGAATCTTAGTGATGAATATAGTCAGTTTCATTCTATTCTTAAAAAGTCTCTTAGAAAAATTGAAAAAAACTATGATGACGAAATTTATTTATGGGTTGAGACAAATAAAATTAAGAATTTAAGTTTTAAATTAAATGAATTACCATATGCACTAGAGAATTGGAATGATATAAAGGATCTTTATATTTTCATAAGAAGTCTAAATGATGTTTTTCCTAAAAAAGGGAAACAGCATAAAAAAGAAAAGATACTATCATTTCATTTTGATGAATTATATCAATATTATTTATCTAAAGATGAACAAAAAATTAAACCTTATTTAGATCTAACTTACCTCCTCTATGTAAATAACATTTTTGAAGAGTATGAGAGTGAAGAGTTCATAAATATTCTTGAAAGGAAGGAAATCATTCAGCGTTTACAAGATTTAGCACGCCCTTTAGCCAGAAATGTTATTGCAGATAAACTTAAAAATGTTATTGATGAAATAGAGGATTTATATTTAACAGAAAAAGATAATATATTCAATATAAATTCATTATTAAATGAGAAAATTGGTACTTTTTTTCCTAAAATAGTTGAGTTTTATATTAATGCTCTTGAAAAGAAATTTCAAGAGAAGATCAATGATGTAGAACAATCAAAAGAATTTGAGGAAATCGCAAGTTTTTATTATAGTAAGATTGATAATTTTTCTTCAATAATTGATGAAATTGAAGACTGGATTTTAAGATTTGAAAATTTTTTAAAACCATATGAAAATATAACAAACTCATTAAAAAAGACACTTGCAAGTGTTACATCTGAAATTTTTCGTAGAAAAAATGAATATCTAAATTTCATTGACACTGTCAAAAATGAGGATTTACGAGTAAATATTAGAAATTTCATAGATGAGAAAATCTCAGAAGTTAATGAGTTGATTAGAGCATATGAGGATCAAACATCATTAATAATAAAAAAGGAATTTCCCCAATTAAAACATATCAGAGAAATTTTGGGTGATTGTAATAAAAAAATACAAAACATAAAAGAAGAAGTCTATAAAAAGTTAAATTCTGTAAAAACCAATGATGTTGATCTTTATCAGATCATCAAACATTGGGAAGACAATTTTAATCGTAAAAGGCAGCAATTAGCATTTCTTATATCTCTTTTGCTAAATAAATTATTTAAAAGTTTTAAAGAATTAATTGAAAAAGAAGGGCTTTTATTTGCAACTATAACCGAAATAACAGAACAAACCGAAAATTTTGGAGAATTGCCTTTAAATTTTGCTTTGTCCTCGTTTTTAGCAGAGCGACTAAGTGAAGAAGAACTAAAGGAAAGAATAACTGAAATTAATTCAAAAATAAATCAACTAAATAATTCATTGGGTCTTTATCAAGTAGAGTTATCAAAACTAGAAAAGATTTTATCTACACGAGTTAAAGCCAGACAGGGAATTGCTCAATCAGATGTTCAATGTACAGTATGTCATAAATTTATTAATTTTGCACAAGACAAGGTAATAACATGTCCTTTTTGTGCAAGTACTTATCACTATCTTTGCGTTGCTTTTTGGCTTTCTAAATATAATTCATGTCCGATGTGTCAGAATAATTTCCTTGAACCACATTCAGAGCTCTTTGAAAATAGTGACAATGATTAGTCTTAAAAATTTAATTGTGAATTACACCTTCTCTATTTTAATAAAATCTGAGATTTCATTTCCACGTACAGTAAAAATAGCATCTAAGTAAATGGTAATTGCATGTAAAGAACCTTTATTATGAGAATGACAAAAAGTATATTTTAATGACCAGCGTTTAATCATTGATTTATCAATTTTCAAAATCTCAATATCTCTTCCATAGACTGGTCTTTTACATATTGGACAAATTGTAAGAAGCTTTCGCATTAAAAAAGTAGGACTTTCAGATTTATTAAAGCACTTCTCCATATTAACCAAATATAAGGATAATTAAATTAGTTAGAATAAATATCTAAGGGCTAATAACTAATCAGTATTAAATAATTGGTGTATTATTTTGATCATATTTTAGGAGGGAAAATAATTATATTAATGGTTAAATAAATCCCAAAAATTATCATAAATGCTCCGCATCCAATCAAAACATATTTATAAAGCTTAGGATTTAGAGATCTACCTCCAAGATATATGAAAATAGAAATTGGGACATACCAGACAATATCTCCTAATTCATGTCCAATAAAGAATAGCAAAAGCCCCATCGGATTTTTGAAAGACACATTTAATTCGACCATTATTGTTAAACCAGCAACAGCCCACCAAAATTCCCAATAAGGATTAGTTATTGAATAGAAAATACCTCCAATAAAACTATTACCTTTAAAACCCTTTAAATTTTCATCAGATATATTAAAATCTAATTTAAATTGCTTTTTATACACATTTTTTATAGTTAATATACCGAATATTATTAGACAACTCCCTCCAATGCTACCTAAAAGTATTAAAAATATTATATTTTGGAAAAAAAAAGAGACACCCCCTAATAATATGATAATTAGCGAAAACTCTAGAATTGCATGACCTAATACAATAAAAATACCAGCTAAATATCCCTTTTTACTATTAAGAGACTTATAAATCGTAAATGTTAAAACTGGGCCGGGAGATAAAGCCCCTGTCAAAGCAACTAAAAAGGATATTGTTAGAATTTCGATCATCTATGTATTCAAAAGCATTAATTATATTCTAAAATGTACTAATCTAATAATATTTAAGAATAATTTATAGAAACCAATCATCCAATAAGTTTATTAACAATAACTAGTATAACGATGATTATAATGAGAACTGGGAGTATTAATAATAAAGCCCAAAAATAAGCTTTGAAAAATCCTTTCCTAAATGATTTGATATTTTCTTGCCAGTTTTCACGTGTTTGTTCTTGCCATTTCTTTAAATCTTGTCGAACTTTTTCTTTATAAGTATCCCATTGTTCTTTAGTTTCTAATCTACTTTTTTCAATATCAGAATTAACTTTTTGAATTTTATTATCCCATTTCTGCTTCACATTTGTGAAGAATGTATTCATTTTTTCTTTGTTTTTTTCCCAAAATTCTTTATTCTTATGGGATTGTTCTTCGAGGGATTTTTGAAAATCACTAAAACCGTCCTTAATCCCTTTAATAAAATCATCCCATCCTTTTGAAAAGGAACTTCCCTTTTGTTTCTCTTGTTCAAAATCTTTTGGGTTATTTTGGTTACTCATAATTTTTTATATAGTGTTTCTAGATACTTAAATATTTATTTTATGGACAATTTTAAGTAAAAAATTTAAGAGACCTTTGAAAGGATTATGAAATTTACGTATATTCAAAAAACTCCTTTATATAAAGCTTTTTCAGATATGGGAAGAAGGATTTTTTTACCTGATGGCATTTTTTATTGGTCTGAAAGGGCAAAAAAAGAAGCAGAATTAGTCGGTACAATAGGTTCTGCTTATGGATTCGAAAATGAATTTATTGATGGTGGTTCTTATAATTGGGTTCCCTGTTATTTAGAAGATTTCAAAGAATATTCATCCTTAAATATTAAATCTATTATTCCCTATGCTTCTGTGGGAGGTCTTTCTGAAGTTCGGGAGGTTTGGAAAAAGTGGATATTAAAAAAGTCAAAATATGACTCTGAATCTGATTCAGGTAAATTAAGTTTTCTCGAAAAATTAATTACAACTCCAATAGTTACTCAAGGAATAACAAATGGATTATTTATATGCTGTTCAATGTTATTAAATCCAGGAGATTACATAATATTACCTAATAAGAGGTGGGGGAATTATGATAATATTATTAATAAGTTCATTGGTGCTAATATTAAATCATTTGAGTTTTTCATGGGTGATAAAATCAATGTTCAAGGTTTGAAAAATGCAATGCAAGAGGTAGGCAAAAAGCAGGATAAAATAATTATGCTTTTAAATTTTCCGAATAATCCAACAGGATACTGTCCTACAAAAATAGAAATTAATGAAATACTCGAAATTTTAAAGGAAAGTCAAGATATAGCAAAACTACCATTAATAGTGTTAATTGACGATGCCTATGAACCTTTCGTCTATAAAGATGATGTATTTAATAGATCAATATTTTATGATCTTTTAGAATTAAATTCTGATATTGTACCGATTAAATTAGATGGGATTTCAAAAGAACTTTTAGCATATGGAGGTAGAGTTGGCTTTATAACTATTGGTTTAAACTCTAAATGGGCAGATAATGATGGGGAATTAGAACTTCTTAAAACTGAGATAATTAATAAACTTGAAGGAATGATTAGAAGCACAATTTCTAATACTAATCATTTTTATCAAACCGTTACACAGATAATGTTTAAAGGAGAGGGAATGGATAAAATTGTTGAAAAACGTGAAAAAGTTAGATTAATGCTTAAAAAAAGATTTAATTTAATTAATTCTGAACTTAATAAAATAAATAATCCCAATATTTCAATTGACCCCAATAGTGGAGGATTCTTTCTTTTTGTGAACCTAAACCATGAAAAAATTAAAGCCAAAGAGTTTGCTGATCATTTATTAAAAGAATATAAAGTAGGAATTATCCCTATTGAAAATCTTGATGAAAATGTAAATGGTATTAGAATTGCTTATTGTTCCATAGATCTTAATAGAATTCCCGAATTGATTAAAAGAATTAATTTAGCTATAAATGATTTTTAGTTTAGATTTATCTCTAAATAATATATATAAATTTTTAGTAATATTATCAAACTTTTTATACGGATTCTTTTATAATGTATATAAATTCTAAAAAAAACTAAAAGGTGAATTTATTATAAAACTTTTTTTAATTGATAAAGGTGAATTAAAAGAGATCACAAAACCAGTATTTTCTACCGGAGATACATACCTTTTAGATGATGAGCACACAATTTTTGTCTGGATCGGTAGTAAATGTTCTGTAGATGAAAAAACAGCTGGAGCTGCTCAAGCTCGTAGATTAGATCAAGAAAGAGGTGGAGCAGCTAAGATAATTACAGTAGATCAAAACCAGGAATCTGGATCTTTCTTAAAGTTAGTTAATTCAATGGGCGCGATGAAAATTGTAGAAAAAAATATAGCAAAAACATTATTAAAAGATGTAAGTACCGGTGATTGGGC
>JBHLNY010000016.1:0-23886 GCA_048941065.1 Promethearchaeota archaeon | reverse complement strand
CCAATTCCAATCTGCTATGATGCAGCGTTTTCTGAAGAAACTGGTTTGTCACATATTATCCTTGAAAATTTATCAAAAACACATGTAGCCCCAAATTTCGACTATCCTCCTTCAAAACGAAATTGTGAAAGAGCAATTGACTGTTTAGCAGAATTACATGCTTTTTGGTGGGACCACCCCTCACTTAAGGAACTATCGAAGAATTCTTACGTTCTTTACACATTTAAAGAAAATTCTTTTAATAAAGAAGAAGTTTTTAAATGGTTTAATAACCAGCAAATGATACTCAAGCGATTTTTAGAATTCTTAGGAGAAGGAATAGGTAATAAAAGAAAGGAGTTATTTAAAACCATATTCTCATTATATCCGCAAGTGGCATATGAACGAATCGCAAAAAAAAATATAACAGTAATTCATGCTGATGCTCATATCTGGAATTTTTTCTATCCAAAAGATATAGTAGATCAAAAATACAAAACAATATTACCTGATTGGCAAAGTTGGGGTATCGGTGTAGGAGGTCAAGATCTAGCATTTATGATTGGACTTTTTTTCTTTCCCGACTATCGGCATTTGATAGAAAAAGATCTTATCAAACGCTATCATAATAAGCTTTTAAAATTGGGTGTCAAAAATTATAGCTGGGATGAGTGTTGGTATGATTACAAGTTATTTGCTATATTAAATATTTACAGAATTATCTGGTGGTGGAGGGTTGGTATGCCTTCTATAGTATGGGAGCCTAGATTAGAAGCTTCTATTAGTACTATAATAGATCTAAATTGTATGGAACTTTTAGATGACTAAATTACTTTAAATTTTTTTAAAGGAATTTTCATGGAAATCAGACACTGAATTTACCTTTTTATTAAAAAAGAAGAAATAATCTTAGAGGAATCTTTAGAATGGCTGTTTATGACAGATCGAAATTTTACGAAAATTTGATAGTTTATATGAGGGATGGCTGGATTTAACGCCAAAAGAACAAAAAGAAAAGTTCACTAAGAAGTATCTCAATAAATATAAAAAGGGTAATAAAAAATAGCTCTGCCAGATCGGCAAATGGAGCGCTCTTTTTTATACTCTCCTCCCTCGGTGACCGCCCTTCCTCCTACAGTGGTCATGCGATTTAGGGGTGACTTCTTCAATCCTTCCGACTTGTAGTCCGGCTCGTGCGAGGGCGCGGATGCAGGCTTGGGCACCAGGGCCAGGGGTTTGTGATTTATTTCCTCCTGGGGCTCTTACTTTGATATGGATACCACGAATTCCTTTATCTTTAAGGTCGTTGGCGACGCGGAATCCACATTGCATTGCGGCATAGGGATTACTTTCATCTCGGTCAGCTTTGACTACCATTCCGCCGCTACATTTTGAGAATGTTTCAGCACCGCTAAGGTCGGTAGCGGTGACAACGGTGTTATTATAGCTGCTAAAAATGTGAACAATTGCCCATTTAACATCTTTACTACTCATTTTTTATCCACCTTTAGCTTTTTTCTTTTGCTTTTGTTTTTGCTTTGGTTGTTGTTTTAGTTTTTGGTTCTGAGAAGGGGCTATTTGGAGCGAATCCGATTAAATCTTCCTCGGCTGTTTTTACGAGGTAAGAAGGGGCATTTATTTTTTTGCCACCAACTTGAATGTGGCCATGAACGATATATTGTCGAGCTTGGTACATTGTGCTTGCTAGACCTTTTTCATATACTAAAGTTTGCAATCTTCTTTTGAGGACATCTTCTACGGTAAGGAGGAGGACATCTTCAAATTCAGCTTCAGATCCAATAACACCTAAACGATTAAGTTTTTGGATTAAGGTTTGTTGTACTTTTAAAGCTTGTTCTTTTGATAAGGTTCTAGATTGGCGAGCGATATTACGCCAATTTCCGAGTATTGTTCTTGATTTCCAAAATTCACGTTTATTTCTAAGTCCATATTTTCCTAAAAATTCCAGTTCTTCCATTAATCTATCTTTTTGAAATGGATGTTTTGGTTTTTTATATTTTTTCTTCTGACGTCTTGGATCTCCCATTATTTATCACCTACTTTTTTGGTTGCATTCCTTTTTTCCTCCTAACAACTCCAACAACTAAACCATGTCTCCCAGTGCTTTTAGTTCTTTGTCCTCTCACTTTTAATCTTAAATGATGGCGTATACCTTTATAATTTTTCATCCTTTTCATTCTATCTATGTCTCTTTTAACAGTAATTTCTAATTGACTTCCGATTACGTGCTTATCTTCTCCGTCTCTTAGGTCTTTTTTTCGGTTTACCATCCAGTTTGGAATTCCATTTTTAACAGGATTTAAAATTATCTCCTCTATATTATTCAAATCTTTTTCAGGGAGGGCTCCTATCCTTATATCTGGGTTAATCTCAGCTACCTTGACTATTGCTTGAGCAAGTCTTCTTCCTACTCCTCTAATTTGTGTTAGTCCATAACCTACTTTTGCATTACCATCAACTTGTGATCGAAGTTTACGAAAGAATACTTTCTCTCTAAAATTTTTTGGTCTAACTGGTGATAATGAACTCATCATATATCGTTTAGATTATTGATTTAATGTTAGTAAATATAAAATTTAATATTAATTTTATGGTTTTAGCTTAGATTAAGATATAAGATGAGGATCTGTTTTGAGAATTAATTATTTAATATTGTGGAACTCGTAAATTTTCATTTGATCTTGAGGTTATATGTTTTTTACACTTATTTTTTTTCGAACCAGCAACTTTTTGAAGAAGTGGTAATCCTGGTTCTACATTTTCTATAGGTTTTGATTCTATTAATTTATTTGATACTAAATTTTCATATAACTTTTTTCCTTTTTCAGTTCTAATTATTACAGTATTCCAACCTATTGGGGAACCAATTGATCCTATTGAAATATCAGCAGATTCAGAGGTTAAATCAAAGCATAATTCACAATCTGGGCGAGCTAAATCTGAAATTTCTTTGACTGGTATATTATATGATTCTTCACTATTAGTGTAGACAATAAATTTACCTTTATTAATATCCATCTTTTTTATATCATTAATATTAACTTTTAAGATCTCACATATTTTTAAAATCGATTCGTATGAAAAAGATTCCATACAGAAGATACCAATCTTATATTTGACATTATTTAAGGAAGGGATACCAGTATTATATATCTCTGATTTTAATAATGCTTGCATCATACAGGGTACTCCTACAATTGCTAATGATTTACTTACATTATTTAATTCATTTAATAATCTTAAAGTAGGGTTATTTACATATTTCGTTCCTGTTGTTATTAAGATGTCTTCTATATTTTTTATTAATATTGGTTCAGGTCGCCAAATTGTACTACTCATTTTTGCTCCTAAAGCAAGATCAATCTCTTTTTTATCAAATAGGTAATATAGAGCAGTACTAGTAATTCCTCCATCTTGGCATGTATGAACAATATCCATAAGATTTGTTCTAGCAGAATAGATTTCTTTATAAGGCCCAATATTTGTATAAACTTGGAATTCAGAGCAATTATCTTGGTACATATTTAAAATATTTACAGGTAAAAAAGATCTTGGGCAAGAAAAATAACACAATCCACATCGAATGCATTTATTTTCTTCTATTTTACCAAATCCATTGTAGATATTAAGACAATTAACTGGGCAGATACCAGCACATAAACTGCATCCGGAACAATTTTTTGAATCAAATATAATTTTAACTGGTTCATATATAGATTTGATTTCGGAAGGTTCCACTCCAGTAGCTTTAATTGAATAATTTTTAAAATTTCGTGATTCTAATTTATCCCCCTGGATATTGTTTTGTATTATTATAAGATGTTCATTTTTTAATAACTCTAATAAGCTAAATACTTTCTTTAATTCGAGGGAAGATAATTTAGAAAAGTTTTGTAAAGTTTCAAAATTACTATTTTGATAATTTTTTAAGAAATTATATAGAGTATATTTTAATTTCTCTTCATCGAACATCTTAAATAGGATTTTATAATATTGGTTTTCATCATAAATCCCTGCTTCTAAAATTTCTTCTTTTGCATCTATAAATACTCGAATTCTATATGAATCTAATGCATCTGAAACATTTTTTAAAAAGTCCCATGATATATTTCCTTCAAGATTCATATTAAGAGAAGATTTGTCAATAATTATAAAATTTTAAGTCCGAACACCCATGCTTTGGGGTAGTTTCTTCCCAACCAGAATTTTTTTGGAAAGATCATTCTATTCGGATTAAGTTTGGTTTTAGAAGAGGAGGTAATAATCCAATTTTTTTTGTGATATCTTTAACAGAATGAATAAATCTTTCGATTTCTGCTGCTGCACAGAAATATTGCTGGATTCGATCTTCGGAAATTCCAATATGGTTAAAAATTTTTTTTAAGAAAATAACGTGCTTATTTGTATTCATATTTGCTTCACCATAATCACATTCACCCTCGTGGCATGAAATGATGGCAACACCATCAGCTCCATTTAAGAAAGCTTCCATAATCAAATGGATTCCAACTCTACCTGTACATCTCACTTTTATCAGGTGAAAATTTGGTGAGTATGATTTTCGAGTAGTCCCAGTTAAATCTGCTACTGAATATCCTCATTTTTCACATCCAAACGCTATTATCTTTCTTTCATTATTTTGAGTCTCTGGCATTTATTCACCTATGTAGTTTAATTCTCTTTTATTTTTGTTGATTTTTTAATTGATTCGATTTTCGTATCGATGTACCCAATTCCCTTTATTTCTACTGCAAATTGTCGATTTCTATAATATTTCAGGTCAATCGCCATTGCTGGACAAGAAGTAACACACATACCACATCCTTTGCATTTTAGATCATCAATTTCTGCTATTCCTTTTTGATTAACAATAATAGCTTCAAATTCGCATAATTTTTCACACCTATGGCATCCCATACATAATGCATCATCTACTTCAACGATTATTAACTCCTGTTTTAGTGTATCTTTTGAAAGCAAAGTTGCAGCTTTACTTGAAGCCCCTAATGCTGATGATACGGAATATGGTATATTTTTAGGACCAGCAGCACATCCACATATGAAGATACCTATACTTTTTGTTTCAACTGGTTTCAAGCATCCGTGTACTTCAGATAAAAAGCCATTTTGATCTCTACTAAGACCCATGATTTCAGATATCTCATTTGTTCCGATTGATGGCACCATTCCAGTAGAAAGTACAATTAAATCAAAATCCTCATTATTGATTTCACTACTATAAAATGTTTCAAAAAATAATTTCATTGTTCCATCCTTGTTTAACTTTATATCTCCTGGCTTTCCTCTGATAAAATTCACATTCTGAGCTCTAATACTTCGAAAATATTCTTCATTTCCTTTGTCCCAACATCTAATATCTATATAGAATAAAGTTATTTCCATTTTTGGGTATTCTTGCTTAAGTAATTGGGCATTTTTAAGAGCCACATTACAACAAACTGCTGAACAGTATTGATTCCCCCTTAAACTTCTAGAACCTACACATTGAATCATCGCAACTTTCTTTGGGGTCTTACCATCAGATATTCGATATATATGTCCACCTGTTGGACCTATAGGACTCAAAATCCTTTCTAATTCTATTTGTGTAATTACATCTGGATAAATCCCATATTTGTACTCATTACTCTTTATTATTGGATATTCATCCCATCCAGTAGCAACAATTACTGCACCAACATTGATATCAAGGAATTGTACCTCTTGATCAAAATCTATTGCTTCAGCCGGACAAATTCGTTCACAATTCTTACATTCAATACAAATTTCCCTATCGATCACTGCTAATTTTGGAACCGCCTGAGGAAATGGAATATAGATTGCTCCACGTTCTCCTATCCCTCTATCAAACTCGTTTTGTACTTTAATAGGACATTTTGTAGTACATAATCCGCAACCAGTACATTTTTGTTCATTAATAAAACGAGGATTTTTTCTAATTTTTGCATAATAGTTTCCAGTAATGCCACTAAAATTTATAATTTCACTATTGGTTAGAAGATTTATATTAGGGTGCTTAGAAGCATTTACCATAATGGGTGCTAAAACTCAAATTCCACAATCATCGGTAGGGAAAATTCTATCTAATTGTGCCATTTTTCCGCCAATAGTTGGTTCCTTTTCTATAAGATAGACTTGAATTCCTTGGTTTGCTAAATCTAATGCAGCATTCATTCCAGCTATCCCTGCTCCAATGATTAATACTGATTTTGTCAGGGGAATTTCTTTTCTAGGAATTATTTCTAATTCCCTTGCTCGATTGATACCCGCTAGGATTAACCTTTTTGCTTTTTGAGTAGCTTTTTTTATATCATCTTGATGAACAAAAGAACAGTGTTCTCGCAAATTAACCATTTGAAAGTAGTATGGACTTAATCCCGCTTCAAACAATACTGCTCGATATGTAGGTTCATGAATCTTAGGCGTACAAGCAGCAACTACAATACGATTTAAATTTAACTCAAGGATATCATTTTTTATAACTTGTTGTCCTGGATCACTACATGTAAAATCATTTATTCTAGCAACTATTACATTAGGTAATGGTTCAACAAATTCTCTTATGACATCACAATCGATATGTGCTCCAATATTCACTCCTCAACGACAAACATAAACTCCAATTCTAATATCATCTATGGTCTGTATATCAGACATTTTTTCCACCCTTAGCTAAATATCACCATAATTTTGTATTTTTTATTAAAATTCTCTTTTTGCTACCAATTGCTTGGTTTAGGAAATTATTGCAATAATTTATTTTTTCTGTTTAAATTACATAATTAAACCTTTGATTTTGATCACTAGAATGATCTAAAAAGTAATAAATTTTTATAAATAAGGGGCAATTTAGAGAATATGACAGACCTCGAAGAGAAAAAGAAAGAAGATTTTGCAAAAGAGTTCATGTTAGAAGAAGGTATAAAAGGAAAAGCAAGAAGAATAAAAATTATGAGAATTATTGATAATGTAGGATATGATAAAAGGAAAATTAAAACAGCCTTGGCTCGTTCCACTATTTCTGAGAGGATTCAACACGATTGATTAAATAAAATATCCTTAAAACTTTAAATTAATTTCGCAAATTAATTTAATGATAGTCTATATAAAATATTATTAAATTTAAATTATTAAAAATAATCTGAGTGGCTTTAATTTGCTTGATATTGAAATGTTCCGTAATAATCTCGATAAAATAATAAAATCAGAAAAAAATAGATTTAAAGATCCTTCTAACGCTGAAAAAGTATTAGAATATGACAGAAAATGGAGAGCAGTGTTACAAACACTACAAGATTTAAGGAAGCAAAGGAATGATATCTCTATTCAAATTGGAAAATTTAAGAAATCTGGCGATAATAAAAAAGCTGAAGAAGCCAAAATAAAATCCAAAGAAATTAAGGAGCAAATTGATAAATTAGAGAGTAGTAGAATTGATTTTTTTGAACAAAGAGAAAAATATCGATACATTGTTGGAAATATTATAGATAGTTCTGTACCTATTGGTGAAACCGAGGAGGATAACAAAATTGTTAGAACTATCGGCAAATTACCAGTATTTGATTTTAAACCTTTATCACATGTCGATTTAATAACTAAAATTGATGGAGTAGATACAAAAAAGGCATCTGAAATTGCAGGTTCTAGATTTTATTATTTAAAAGGGGATTTGGTTTCACTTAATTTAGCACTAATAAAATTTGCTTTAGACAAACTAATTAATAAAAATTATGTGCCAATCTGGCCCCCTTTCTTTATTAAATATGATGTAATAAAAGCTGCTGCTGAATTAGCTGATTTTGAAGAACAACTATATAAAATTCAAGATGAAGATCTTTTTATGATTGCGACTGCTGAACAAACTTTAGCAGCTTTTCACTATGACGAAATTATAGACCCAAAAAGATTGCCATTGAAATATGTAGGTGTGTCATCGTGTTTTAGAAGAGAAGCAGGTTCTCATGGAAAAGACACCTTAGGGATATTTCGCGTCCACCAATTCGAAAAAGTTGAAGAATTTATTTTCTGTGAACCAGAACATTCATGGCAGTTATTAGAAGAACTTATAGAAAATACTGAAGATATATTTAAAGATTTAAAGATTCCTTATAGAATAGTAAATATTGCATCAGGAGAGTTAAACGATAATGCCGCTAAAAAGTATGATCTTGAAGCCTGGTTTCCTGCTTCAGAAACTTATCGTGAGCTTGTTTCTTGTAGCAATTGTACAGATTATCAAGCAAGAAAATTAAAGATTAGAATGGGAACAGTTGGGTCACAACAAGCAAAACAAATTCTACACACATTAAATTCAACTGCGATAGCAACAGAACGCACTATCTGTTGCATCTTAGAAAATTTTCAAGACAAGGATCATTCTATATCAATTCCAGAAGCCCTTATAAAATATATGAATGGTAAGAAAATTATTAAAGCAATAAAATAAAAGTAGAAGTAATAATGATTGAAATATCATTGGATGAATTTGAAGATTTTTATAAAAAAAGGATAAATTCTCAATTTTCAAAAGTAAAGAAAGCAACTCAAAAATTAATAATGGAGATTCGAGAAAATTTAATAGAAATTAAAGTTTGTATGGACCATTTTATTGAAACTGGAGAGGGAAAAATTGATGGAAAAGCTCAAAAATCTTTACATTTTTTCTCTGACAGAATAAGAAAAGAGATCGATGAAATTGAGATTCCTGAAGAAGAGGTTTACTATGATAATGTAATTAATTTAATTAATTCTATAAAGAAGTTATTTCCAACTATAAATGAAATAGCAAGAAAATCAATACCTAAGTTTCAGAAAGAGGTCCAAACTGAAATTAAAGAACTCAATTATATAACCCGTAAATTGGGAAAAAGACAAGCTGTTCTTGATGAATTCTTAAGAAAGAAGTACACAGATGTAAGAGAAGCAGAGGATTTGCTAAAGAAAGTACCAAAATTGTTTTCTCTGAGAGATCACATTGAAAAAACTAGAATTGAACTAGATGAGTTTGAAAATGAATTTGAGGAAAAAAAAGAGAATCAAGAAACCTTAAATTCGGAATTAGTGGAGCTCGAGAAAAATCGATTATTTAAAGACTTAGAAAATGAAAAGGACAAATTATTTAGACTACAGTTAAAGATTAATGATGATATAGGTTTCAAAAAAGCTTTAAAAAAGTTGAAATTTGAATTAGAAAAGAATACAATTCACATTTCAAGTATTGATTTGAATTATCTTAAAGGATTTCTTAAAAATCCAATTAAAATGTTGGTTAATGAGCGAAAAGATTTACCAAAATTTACTGCACTTATGGTACAACTTCGCCATGCTTTAGAAGAGAGCAAATTAAATCTCAAAACAGAAACGAAATTAAAGACGATAGAACAAATTAATGCCATTTTTGATGAAAAAGAATTGCAAGCAAATATTGAGAAATATTTACTGATAAGCGACAATATTGAAACTATTGAAAAAGAAATTGAAAAAGAAGGTCTAGCTCAAAGACTTAATGATTTAAAAAATCAAATATCAATAATAAGTGCTAAATTAGAGCATATAGAGAATGACAAAAACCGAAAAAATAAGGATTATACGAGATATCTTAGTAATTTAAAGATTGAACGTGAAGATTTTCAAAATGTAGTAGAAAAGGTATTAAATGAGCCGGTAAAAATAGATATCACATTTTCGTTTTAAATTATAAATTAGTAGTTGTACTTATTTTTTTTTCATTATTTTAAATGCTCGATTATTATTAGCATTAATTTTTCTTAAAGTTAGTTTCAGATTTTCTTTTAAGAATAAAAATGTCTCTGTATGCTTTAAATTGAAAAGTTTCAAATATTCATAAGCTAATACTAAATCTTGTTTTACATCTACATCAAAACCCGCTCTAAAGGAATCATATATGGTTATTTTATTTATGCTCTTTCTTTTTGCATTTTTTAGTAATGCTATTAATGAGGGGGTATTTGGTTCTGAAAAATATGAAGAAATAATATCAGGAGGTTTCCTTCCAAGAATCGAAATTCCTGCTGAATTAATTGCAGGACAAATTACAAGTTGATTAATTCTTAAAAGATCGTTAATTTCATTGAAATTTTTTGCTTTAATTAATATTACATCAATGAAAGTTAGAATTGTTTGTTTAGCATTATATTTGTTTAATGCAATATTATTAAGATCTTCAATTATTTCATCAAAAGATTTTAACGGAGTTTTTATTTCTTCCTTAATGCCAATGAAACCATAATTTTCAGCAAGTTCTAATATTTCAGAAGCATTGCAATATACAAGTTTTTCGTTAAAACATTTGACTTTTTTTAATGTATTTGCTATGTCTATAAACATTGCTATTGTTAAGTCTTTAAGTTGGTCTCTTGAAAAACAATCTTCAAGTCTAGATTTTGTCCTTGATAATGGCGCTACAGGAATTAATAAAATATTCATAATAAAAATTAAAGTTTATAATACATAAGTTAATAATTTTAAAATTAAAAATAGTAATGTTAGATACTTTAAATCTAAAGAGGATTATAAAATTATTTTAAATTGTTCAAAATTTGAACGGATAAAGTTTCAAATGCTTTATCCACATTTTCATTTAACTTTGCTGATGTTTCAAAATAGTTCACTCCTAAATTCTTCACTTTCTCAGTAATAATTTCTTTGCCAATATTTCTTTTTAAATCAGTTTTATTTCCAACAATGATAAATGGGACAGCTCCGCTTATTTCTTTTAATTTTGAAATCCAAAAATCTAAATTTTGAAAAGAAGAAGAATCATTTAAATTAAAAACAACCATAGCTCCAACAGCTTGAACAAAATAATATTCATTGCTGAATAACTTATCTTGTTGACCACCTATATCCCAGAAGTATAACTTAAACCCCTTTTCTTTTACATCTTTCTTTAATTCGGGATTTTTAATTTTTATCTTATCGATAATATTTGTTAGATCAATTTCTTTTATTAAAAAATTAGCTCCTATGGTTTGATGATAATCTTCATTGAATTTACCATCTACATATCGAACTAGTAAGGAAGTTTTTCCGACTCCAGGTTCCCCACATAAAATTACTTTTCCTCGATATGACATAGAATTCTTTCTCCTTATATTTTTATTTTTTTATTCAAATTATTTTTATTTTTTTTTTTAGTTTGGAATAGGTATTTTTTTAGGAGTTAATTGAATTTTTTTACACTCGGAAGAAATAAAATGTTTGAATAAATGTTCATACCCAATGATTTGTTTTGGCATACCATTTTCTAACCATAATCCAGAGGTGTATTCTGGGGCTTCTTTTACTTGATCTAGGGTGGTCAGTAAAAAATCATTGTCAGTGATCAAAAGTCCAAAAGGAATTACACTATCACCTTCTATAGAATGAATAATTACTGATATTTTTAATAATTTTTTCATCTCTTCCTTTAAGGAATCATTATATTTTAGGGCAATGACAACTTGCGCATTAGATGAAAATTTCTTATTCCAAAGCTCTTTTAGAATCCATTCATAACCTCCTAATTCTTCCATCAGTAGATCAGGGGTAATAATAAAGAAGATCCTTTCCTTGGCTGAATTAATTAGCTCTTTCACTTTTTTCCTAATTTTTTCTCTTGAATTAATTGCCCACACTCTAGGTTCAGATTCTTCCTTATCTATTTCCAATTCACTAATTGCTTTCTCCAATATTAGTGTGTCTTCGATCTTTTGTTTATAATCTTCACGAATCACCTTAAAAATCCTTTCTACTGGTATTACCTGATAATTTGCTCCTCGTTTAATTGGTTCTTTTTGAATAAAACCTTTTTCAATTAATCTATTTAACGAATCATAAACTCTCGCACGATCAACCCCTGACTGCTTTGCTATATCTGCTGGACTCAATATTTTGTATTTGCATAATGTAAGCAAAACTTTAGAATCATTCTTGGTAAACCCTAAAGATTGAAGTGCTTCCTCAATTTCAGTTTCATCAATTTTTTTTCCTAGCAAATTCCAGTTTTGTCAATTTTTTTTTTTCTATTTATATTATAATAATCTATTCTTAGATTTTATATTTTAATTTATTTTTTTAATTTAATTTCTAATTAACCTTTGTCTTATCAGTAGAAATCTCCATTTTACTGAATTCTCTATTAAAATTAGAAGTAATTTTTTATTTAAGTTTAAATAGGATATAATAATAAAAAATGAATATCTTAAAACCCTATATATTAGCTGAAAAAAAAAGATTTTCTAAAGGTAACTTCCCATAACAACCGATTATTTGTTAATTACACACATTTAAGAATTTAAGAATTTAAGGATTTACCTAATTTAACTTCAGAATTATTAAATTCTGGGAGCATGAAACATTTAACTGTGCTTAATTAATAAGTAATAATTTTTCAAATATTTTTATTGAAACATTAATAAAAGTAAAGTAATAAAAGAATAAGAAATCAAGGTCTAATTAAATCAAAATTAAATTTTTATTTTTGTCGAAATAAATTCTGATCGAAATTTTTCTGATCTGATCTTCGAGTTAAAATATATCTCAGATAAGATTCAATATAAGATGGTTTCGAATCATAACATTTATATAATAGAAATGTGTAGTTATACTTAATAATAATCTAATAAAATTGAAGTAAACCTATTTAAAATTAGTGGAGGAATAAAAAATGGCAAAAAAGAAACCCGCACCTAAGAAAAAAGCTGAAGGATATATTGCTAAAGCTCCTATCCGAAGGTTAATGAAGAAAGAGGGAGCAGATCTAGTTGCTGCTGAAGCTTTAGATAAACTAATCAACTTCTTAGAGAAGAGTGCTGCTACTGCTACAAAAGAAGCACTCAAAGTCTGTAAAGCTGATAAACGTAAGAGAATAACTGCGGCTGACGTGCGAAAAGCAACAAGATAGTTAGCTTATATTAATAATAACCTTAGAATTTTTTTTTCTTTTTCTATTTTCAAGTGCTTAGAAGTTATCAAAAAACTCTATATTTAAATATTTACCAATATTTGTTTTTAATTTTTTCATTACTGATTCTAAACCCTCAGGAACTACTCGAGTTTCACCTATAATATCTATATAACCTAATTCAGAACCATATCTAGGCACTATGTGGAAATGAAGATGTTCAATACTCCCACCTGCAATTCTTCCCTGATTAATTCCAATATTATATCCTCGCGGGTTATATAAATCATCTAAGAGTAATTGTATTCCTTGCATTGTTCTAGAGATATGAATTAAATCCTCTTTTGTAAGTTCTGTTAATTTTGCAATATGTTTATTTGGAACTATTAAAAGATGGCCTGGGTTGTATGGATAAAGATTTAAAGATATAAAGATGATATCATCATGATAAACTTTCAAGCTTACAACTCTTTTATCATCATCTCTTACAGAACATAGGATACAATCTACATCGGGCCTTTTTTTTCCTTGAACATAATCTAATTTACCAGATGCTTGTAGCCAGTCTCTAAAAATAATAATTCACCAATTCTAATTATTCTTAATTATGAATATAATGAAAAATCAGAACCAGAAGAAAATTCTTTGGTTTTAATAAAATCTTCTGGTTTAATCTTACCAGTACAATATTCTCCCAAAATAATATTACTTAAAGCGGCACAATTAAAGACTTTACGAACACTATCATAAAATTCTTTTTTTGACACTAGTCCATCTAGATCCAGAAAGATTTGGTCACTTATTTCATATCTATGATTTTGAATATCGATTCTATAAAATACATCTTTTAGGAGATATAATTTCCTTAATTCCATAAAATACTCCATCTTCTTATTATCTTCCAAAGAATTTAATGCTTTTATATGAGGTGGAGAAATCTGAGTGCCTAAGCTGATAAAGAGCATCGCTTTATTTTTTGGTTTAAAAACTAACATTGCATGACCCCTTGGACCTGGAGGGAAAGAGAACTGAAATCCAAATTCAAGTTTTTGTTCATTATCGGGTATTTTTTTTCTTAAAAGACCCTCATCTAGAAGATATTCTCTAATGAGATGTTTTATTTTACTTTCTTTTATAGCCATTTTTATCAATAAATTAAAATATTAAATTGATAATTTAATATTTCTAATATTTTTTTAAAGAGGTTTAAAATTGTTATGTAACATTAATAATTCATATATTAAATAATAAGAATGAAAATTACGCTTAAAATGTAATTAATACTTTCCCTTAGGTCTAGGTTGAGGTTGAATGTTAGCATTCTTCAACTTTTCAATATTATTTTCTAGATCTTCCTTTGGAGTGCAATAAATTACTTGTAAAGTATCAAGATCAATAAATAAATTTCCGACAATACCTAAACCCATTAATTGATTATCTTTATCGATAAAAGTGTGATCAATATCCATTTTGATTGCCTGTTTTCCTCCTTCTAATTCTACTAATTGAGGTTGGCATGCTGTATAACCTGTTCCTCTATTTTTTAACAAATAATTCATTAAAGCATAATCTATTTCATCATTGATCTCTCCATTTTCTTGAATGACCTTAATTACATTTGGCGCTGACATTTTGTTTGATTAAATTTTTCTTATTTAGATTAAAATTAGTGTAAATAATTATTAATTTTTTGCGTAGGGTATTATTATTATAAAAATAGTGATAAAAAAGTGACTTATTTAACCTTCTTTTTCAACTATAACTTCGTCAACAGAATGTAGCGCACAGTTCATTTCACCTAAAACATCAATTACATTCTCTAATTCAATATCATATCCTTCAATACTTATATGTAAAGAAGCTGTTTTTTGATCTAACTCATCAACTTTGATATGGACTTTTAAGATGCCTTCAACTTCCATTAACGTCCGAGCAACTAAATCAACAGGAGGCATATGAGGTTTTAAAATATCTAAATCATAGGTAACTTTCATGATCTTATTTTTAACCTGTGGTATTATTAATCTAATTTATTATTTCCAAATATAATATCTATCAATAATAGTATAGTAAATACTTATAATTTTTTATTTATTTATAAAAGTTCCTCAATAATTTCTATTAATTTTAATGGGATCTCATCAAGTTCAATAATTTTACTGGCTTTTTTAAAAGATTCTTGCTTAAAAAAGTTAGGGATTTTTGTATTTAAAGCAATAGAGTAAGCACCAACATTAATTGCAGCTTCTATATCACGACTTGTATCTCCTATGACTAATACTTCATTAGGATTAATGGCTAATTCTTTACATATAAATGTCAAATGTTCTGGATGAGGTTTTAGATTATTAACGTTATCACGTCCCACGATCAATTCAAAAAATTCTATTAGTTTAACTTTTCTAAGAGATAATTCAGCATTCTTTCTTGTATTGAAAGTAAAAATAGCTTGTTTCAAATTTTTGGATTTTGCAAATTCCAAAACCTGATCTATTCCCTCTATTTTTGTAGCTTTTTGAGCTGCCTTGTATTCTATTTTGGTAATTACACTATCCACTTCTTTTACAATTTTTCTTATCTCTTGCTCAGAAAATTTTTGTGTTTTTAAAAATTCTTTTGATTTATTAACATTATCTAAAATAGAAAACTCTACTGAAAGAAAACGATTAGGAACACCATATTTTTTTAAAATTTTTATAGCTTCATTACGTGCTTTTATAAAATCAATTTTAAAATGAATAAGAGTTCCATCTAGATCCCAAATAATTGCTTTTATAGGTTTCATCTAGTTGATCTCTCCTGAATCAATATACCAGATCAGAATATATTGGTCCTTCTGGTGTTAATATTGATCTCTTTAGTTTTACTTGACTAATGATAAAAGTACCAAATTCTAGATTTTTATTTTGACTTATTAAATTCTTAAGTGTATCAAAGGTCTTATAATTTATTTTATTTCTTTTTAATCTTCCAATAGTTAAGTGTGGTTGAAATTTTGTCCTTTTATCTTTTTCGACATTTAATTCTTCATATAATACATTTTCAACGGTATCCTTTACTTTTTGTAAGAATTGAATATTTCCTATAAGTTTTATCCATAATATTGAGAATCTATTAAACTGTCCAACTCCAATCAGAGTATATTCAAATTTTTTTTCTTTAAATATAGTTTGATTTACTTTCTTCTGTAATAAAGTATAAATTTTAGGAGCTAAAGTTTCAGATATATCTCCTAGGAATTTTACTGTCATATGGAGATTTTCTGGTTTTACGAGTTTGAGTTTTGGTTGATTTTGTTTTAAACGAGAAGAAAATGAGGAAATATTATCAATAGTATCTTGATCTTTTAATTCTATAGCAATAAAAGCTCTTATCATTACATTTTACCTTTTTTATTTCTTTTTCCAATAATTAAAAATTTTCCATTCATTTTCTGATAATTTTTCCATATGTTCTGGTATTAAATGAATATCTTTAAGATCTTCAATATTAGAAGATTCAATAATTTTAATAATATCTGAGAGGAATAAAATATTCATTTTCCCTCTTGTATTGGCATCAGCACTAGCATTATGAGGAATGAGAATTATTCTTATATTTGGTTGTTCTCTTTTAACTTTTTTTATTCTATCAAGAGTTTTTGCATCAATGGGTTCAATAGGAAATACATCAAGGGCAAAATTTACTTGAATTTCTTCTCTTTCTAATAATTCAAGCAAAGCTTCCAAATCAAGGATTTCGCCTCTTGCCGTATTTATTAAAAGTGCATCTTTTTTCATTATTCTCAATAAATCTTTATTTATTATTCTCTCAGTGTTTTTATTTAATGGAATATGTAAACTAATAATATCTGCTTCTCGAAAGACATCTTCAAGTTTATCTCTGAAATCTATCCTTGGATATAATTTTTCAAATTCATCCATTTGTTTAATATCATTATATATAATTTTTAATCCCCAGGGATATAACCTCTTTACAACTTCTTTCCCGATTTCACCAAGACCAATGATTCCAAGAGTTTTATTATTAATCATTGAGGATAAACTTTGATCTAAATCCCATTTATCCTCAGGCGACCATCTTCCATCCCAAACATACTTATGGAGATCAATTAAATTTCTTAGACTTGCCATGACTATAGCAATAGTATAATCTGCTACTGTTTCATGAAGAACTCCTGGAGTATGTGTAATTAAAATATCATCCTCTTCTGTTCTTTCTATATGATTATAGCCAACTGTTGATGTTGCTATAGCAAAAACTTCTGAATCATAGAGCATTTCATTTGTAATTTTATGACTTAAATGACAACCAACAATGTTAGGCTTGAAATTATCAATATCTTCTAATATACGCTTATTTGTTGGAAATCTACCATTGAATATCTTTAATTTTGAAACTTTATTTAAAGTTTGCCAGAGATTTGCAATTGAACCTCGAACTTTTTTACTGATTTTACTGTTAGAACCAATATTTTCTACTGAAAATACTGATGATGTGAGATATACTTTAGGTTTATAAGTCATATTCTTATCAGTAATAATGATAATCTGAATTTTATATTTATCAGATTTTATGAAATTTATCTTTTAATCTTTTCAGGGAGATAAAAAATGTACTTTTTTTTCAATATCCTGTTTTTAATAAATCTATCAATTCTTCTCATATTATCTAATAGAACCCAGACAAATTTATCAAACTTGTAATATTTTACAACTTCCTTTACTGTAATAGGTTTAATATCGAATTCTTTTGCCTCATGTTTAAAGAAATTATTAATTTCTCTAATTAATTTAGGAATGATTTTGGGTTTTTGCTCCTTAAAGAAATTTGCAATCATATCTACCGTAGTTACCCTCCAATTGTAATAACCATTAATAATTCCCGGAGCAAATAGATAATATAATGGTGTTCTTAAAAACCTTGGAATACTTTTTACTATGAATTTAATTTCCATTGCTTCTTTTCCATTAATTCGAAAGAAAGGAGGAACTGTGTCTATGTATATTAGTTTAGTATTCTCATCTACTTTTGGATTTTCTGGATCATAATCAACTATAGCAAAATTTGAAATTTGAGCGTCAAATCCTACTTGTAACTTTGTACTTTTTTTGTTAAAACTCCAAACTTTTTTCATCTCTCTCATTGCTAGGAGAACTAGAATACTTACTTCGTTATCGCTTACTTGATGAATAATATTATTCCCAATAGATTCAGTTAAGATTTTTTCTTGAATGCCATAAAAAGCAATTTTACCTTTATCATCTTTAAACCATGCAATATCGAAATCAGGAGTTTTTATAGCAAGATTTTGGTTTAAAATGCGGTTATAAGTCTTAAATACAAACTTGTGTTTCTTTGCTTGCATCTCAGTGTCGAAAATAGGCATTCGTTTGTACACAAGATTCTCAGGGTCATTTAAAATCTCTACAACAACGCTCATTTCACCTGATCCTAAGACAATTGCAGGAATTTTACCCTTTTCAGGATGAGCAGTATCAATTGTCTTTTCAAACTCTTTTAATAATTCAATATTAACCTTCATATGTATTCAATTGATAATTATAAAATATTGCTTAAACTTAATTTAACATTCTATTTATTTAAAAGTATAAACTTTATTCATATCATTTTATTTTTATGCTTAAGTCAATCAAATTATGTGTTTTTAAATAAAAAAATCATAAATATATACTTATAATGAAGAAAAAAATGGATTGGGAAAATTCTAGGATGATTGGGCAACATAAAGAGCCCGCTCATAATACTCTAATTCCTTACCAGGATTTAGAAGCCGCTTTGAAAGGCCGCAATGAAGCATCAATCTACTTCAAATCGTTAAATGGCAATTGGAGATTTAATTGGGTCGAGAAACCTTCTAATCGACCGATTGACTTTCATAGATTAAATTATGATGTTAGTGAATGGGATGAGATACCTGTCCCAAGTAATTGGCAGTTGTATGGTTATGGAATCCCGATTTATTCGAATAGAAAATATCCTTTTAGTGTAAAAAAGAAAAATATCCCTAATATAGATCATGAGTATAACCCCGTCGGATCATATAGAACAGAATTTATAATTCCTAGTATTTGGAATGAAAGAGAGATTTTCATTCATTTTGCAGGAGTTAAATCCGCATTTTATCTCTGGATAAATGGTCATTTTGTTGGTTATAGTCAAGGGTCAATGACACCTGCGGAGTTCAACATTACTAAATATGTAGGAGAAGGATGTAATGTTTTAGCAGTAGAAGTATATCGTTGGTCTGATGGTAGTTATTTAGAAGATCAGGATATGTGGCGTTTCAGTGGTATATTTCGAGATGTATTTTTATTTGCTACACCTAAAGTTCATATTCGCGATTTTTTTCTATACTGTAATCTTGATGGAGCGTATAGAGATGGTGTTATAAAAATTAGAGCCAAAATTCGTAATTATGGAGAGATTGTTAAAAATGACCATAAAATTGAATTGATTATACTCGATAAAAACCATAATATCATCAATTCTGAGCTTCTTATAGATCATACTGTAAATTTAGATGGTAAAAGTGAAATTACTATCAATATGGAATCAAATGTAAAAAATCCTCTGAAATGGTCTGCTGAGATGCCTAATCTCTATACTATATTGCTAATCTTAAAAAACTCATTTGATGAAATTATCGAGGTTGAAAGTTGTAAATTTGGTTTTCGAACTATAGAGATTAAGAACAGCCAAATTTATATTAATGGTAAATCCATTATTTTTAAAGGAGTTAATAGACATGAACATGATCCTGATTATGGAAGGGCAATTCCCATTGCTAGAATGATTCAAGATATTAAATTATTGAAAGCAAACAACATAAACGCTGTTAGAACAAGCCATTACCCAAATCATCCAAAGTGGTATGAATTATGTGATGAATATGGAATTTATGTTTTAGATGAAGCTAATGTAGAATCGCATGGATTGCGAAGAAAATTACCTAAAGGAAGGTCAAAGTGGTCTGATGCGGTTGTTGCTAGAATTGTAAGTATGGTAGAACGAGATAAAAACCATCCGTGTATTTTTATGTGGTCTCTTGGAAATGAAGCTGGTTTTGGAAAAAATTTTATAAAAATGAAAGAGGCGGCTCTTAATATCGATCCTACAAGACCTATTCATTATGAAGGAGATTATAAATTAAAAGTATCTGATGTATTTAGTACCATGTATACTACGCCCAAAATTTTGGCTAAATCAGGTCAACTTTTAAAAGTTCGACAACATGGGATTTATCATCCAGTTACACCTAAGATGTATAAAGACAAACCTAGAATACTCTGTGAATATGCTCATGCAATGGGTAATAGCCTTGGAAATTTTCAGGAATATATGGATGTGTTTGAGAGATATGATAATTGTATTGGCGGATTTATATGGGATTATGTTGACCAAGGATTACGTAAAAATTCTCCTGATGGAAAGGAATTCTGGGCATATGGTGGGGATTATGGAGATGCCCCTAATGATAAAAACTTCTGTTGTAATGGTATTCTTTTACCTGATAGAACCCCCAATCCCGCACTTTATGAAGTAAAAAAAGTATTCCAAAACATTAAAGTCCATCCTGTGGATTTGTTACAGGGAAAAATAAGAATCCAAAATAAATATAATTTCATATCTCTTGAATTTATTGATATTAACTGGGAAATAACTGCTAATGGTGTAAAGATTCAAGAAGGCAGTCTACCTAAATTAGCATTAGGCCCTAGAAAGGAGCAGAATTTTACTATTCCTTATAATATGCCTGATTTAGAACCTAAAACTGAATATCATTTGATGATTAGATTTATGTTAGCAGAAGAGAATTTATGGGCTGAAAAAGGATATGTAATAGCATGGGATCAATTTAAACTACCTTTTAATCCAGTAAAAAAGCAAAAATTAGATATTAAATCAATACCGCATTTATACGTTGAATATTTTCATGAATTTATCTATATTAATGGACATAATTTCAAAGTAGTTTTTAATAAAAATACAGGGGTAATCGATATATATGAGTTTAATGGCGAAGAATTAATCAATTCTCCCATTTTACCTAATTTCTGGCGAGCACCAATTGATAATGATATAAATATTTTACATTACAGTTCAAAATTAAAATATTTTATTTATAGATGGAAGGACGTAGCATATAGGCGTAAGATAAAAGAAGTTACTGCTGAATTGTTAAACTCTTCAACTTATAGAATCATAGTTTCCTTCAAAATGCCGTTTGGTAAAAATCTTTATAAAATAATATATAGAATTTATGGTACGGGTGATATTTTAATAAAAAATTCATTTATGCCAAGGAAGGATATGGTTCGGTTTGGAATGCAATTTTCCATACCAAAACAATACAATATTTTAACGTGGTATGGGAAAGGACCTCACGAGACAATGTGGGATAGGAAAACTGGTGCTGCTGTTGGTATCTATTCGGGTTATTTAGAGGATTTAATTCACAATTATGTTCGACCACAAGAAAATGGTAACAGAACTGAGGTGCGTTGGGCGGCATTAACTAATATGAAAGAATCAGGGCTGTTTATATCGGATATCGGAGGTATCTTACTTAATATTTGCGCATGGCCGTATACAATGGAAGACTTAGAAAACGCAAGTCATATACATGAATTACCACTCAGTGAAGGAATTACAGTCAATGTAGATTATAAACAAAAGGGTGTTGGTGGAGATCGTTTGGGTTTATTTGATTTACATGAAGAGTACAAATTAAAAAAAAATATAGAATATACCTATAGCTTCAGATTAAGACCTTATACGAAAGAGATGGGTTATTTAAATTCTATTTATAAACTTGAATTTTCTTCTGAAATTTAGACTTTTTTATTAGAATATTCTTTTATTCTCATATTCTATATCAGCTGGTGAGTTAAATATTATAATTAGTGAATTTGTATTGGGACATAGGCAAGTTGGTCTAAAACTAATTGAGTAAAACTGAGAAATAAAAATACAATCCTTGCTTTTTATAAACTTAAGTAGGATTAAAGCTAAATCAAAATTAAAAGATCGGAATTTGAATTATGTGAATTTTTGATACCCTGTAATGAGTTATTTAAAAAGATAGAATTGATGTGAAAGGAGAATTTTTAATGAATTATTCAATGCCATTAAAACAAGCTGTAGGTTGGTATGGACAAAGTTCAATAAAAAATTAAAAATAATATTTATCTAATGAGATTTTATTTAACATTAAAATTATTATGGTCTTTAAAATAGAAGAATTTCAAAACATGTGATATTGAAATGGCACGTCCTCTATGGTTTGTACAATTAATAAAAAAAACATTTCCAAATGTAAAACTGATAGCCAAATCAACAAGGCTTCCCATTATCGGTAAAATTGTCGATAAACTACTATTTGAGGGAGATGATATAATTTATCTTACTCAAGATATAGTTATTCCTATAAATCAAACTATATATAAGCCAAAGGATATGGTTTTACCCTCTATGGTTGTAGAATATTTTATTAAAAAAGCAAGTAACCACTTTATTATGAACACTTGTATCTGTCGTGAGTCTCTTAACTGCCAAGATTATCCTATTAATTTAGGTTGTCTTTTCATGGGCGATGGAAGTCTAGATATAAATCCTCAACTTGGAAGAAAAGTATCGGAAAAGGAGGCTCTTGAACATATAAAAAAATGTCGTGAAGTGGGATTAGTTCATTTAATAGGTAGGAATAAGTTAGATAAGCAATGGCTCGGTGTAAAGGATGGAAATAAGCTTCTTACAGTATGTAATTGCGATCCATGCTGTTGTTTATGGCGCATAACTCCTGCATTAACCCCCAGAATTAGTTCAAAAGTTACTAAAATGCCAGGAGTGAAAGTTGAGGTTACTGATAAATGTATAGGCTGCGGAACTTGTACAAAAGATATTTGTTTTGTTGATGCTATACACTTGGTTGGAAAAAGAGCCTTCATTAATAAAAATTGCAAAGGTTGTGGAAGATGTGTGATTGTCTGCCCTCAAAATGCAATTGAACTAACTATTGAGGATAAGCAATATATAAAAAAAGCAATACAAAGGATAGATAAAGTAATTGATGTTACTTAAATACGCTTAAGGAGTTAAATTTCACTCCCAATATGTCTTTCCTTGCTTAATATTCCTTATCCTTGTTCTTTGTTTAAGAGCAGAAACTGCTTGAACTGCCTCTTTAATAGAATGAAAAACAGGTATATTTGCAAGTTCTAAAGATTCAATTATTAAGGAATATTTAGGGATATAAGGTATAAAGCAAACAATTGGCTTTTTTTTGGTTAATACAACATTCGCAATACGTCTTCCTACTTGAAAAGAAATATTTGGTGGATATGGAAGTATTAATAAAATAATACATTCGATCCTTTCTATATCAGATAAATATCTAATTACATTTTCAATATCGGTATCCAATACTGAACCTGTTAAATCAATTGGATTATTTAATGAAGCAATTTCACGTGCAGTTTGATTTGTAAGAGATTTAAGATCTTCTTTTTCTTCATCTGTTAATCTAACAGCATTTAACCCATATTTTTTTAACATATCACTTGCTAAAACTCCATGTCCTCCAGATCCTGACACTATTACTACATTACCAAAAGTTACCACATTTTTCCCAAAAGGGTTTCTACGCTTTGATAATACATCATATACTTTTAGACATGTTAATAATTCTCTCTCAGAATGAGGTTGAATAACATAATTTTGTCTCAAAGCATTATAAATGATTTCATAATTTCCTGCGAGACTTGCTGTATGAGATTTAGTTGCCACTTTACCTTCTTTTGTCTTCCCTCCATAAAAAACAATTATGGTATCCTCTGATTCTTTTGCCAATTTTGCAAATTCTTTAGCTTTTCCTTCTTTAAAACCCTCTAAATAAAATGCAATATTTGTTGTATCTTTATCTACTTTTGTAAAATATT
>JBHLNY010000234.1:0-5497 GCA_048941065.1 Promethearchaeota archaeon | reverse complement strand
AAACTAAAATTTTTATTTGGTTTGAATTTAAGAAGTATTATTAGAGCGGAGATTGCTGGAAATATTATCATAAAATACATGGCAACATAATAATCTGAATTATAAGATAATAATAATAAACTGAATAAAATTCCTCCTGCAAAGCTTCCTGAGAATATGCTCGTGTTAGCATAGCCCATATATATTCCTTTATTTTTAGGTGTAGTATTTTGAGCTATATAGGTAATAGTGGCTGCCCAATGCATAGAATAACTGAAAGAAACTAAAAACTGGAAAAATAAATAACTCCAAAAATTAGAGGATATAATGTATCCGAAAACAGTAATTGCACTCAAAGAATAACCTATAATCATAAAAGATTTAATATTTTTAATTGTAATCAAATGTCCTATTAATAACATCTGAAAAAATTGTAAAAAGAAGTTTATACCGAGCAAGAATCCAATCTCAGTATCATTACTTAAATGAAAGCTCATAATTATTGCAAGAATAGGCAAAATTGGTTTGAGGCTAAAATTTCTAAAAAATAAACCAAAAAAAATTGATTGAGAAATCGGATTTTCATCATCAGGATTATTAGATATTAAACTATTATTAGGAATTTTGCCTATCCTACTCTTATATCTCTCTAATATCAATAACCTCTTTTCCCTTATAAAAGCAACAAAAATTATAGCCGGTAAAGAAACGAGTAATGTAAATAAGACTATATTCTCTAAACCATAGAGATCTATAAATATACCACCAGATTGAGCTCCAACAAACCAGCCAGCTACAACTATAGCATTGAAGTAAGATATTAGTTTTTTATCATCTTCGACTAACTCAGCAAATAAAGTCATAAATAAGTTTGATGATGCCATAAAAAAGCCAAACATAAATAATACTATAACTATAAATAATAATTCCTGAGCTAAAAACAAAAAGAAATAAGATAAATTTATCCCAATTGTTCCGAATACGAGAAATACAAATCTTTTCTGAATTTTATCTGAAAAAAATCCATATAATGGGGGAAAAACAAAAGCAGTTAAAGGGAAAATTGTGATTATGAGTTGCATTAATGGCTCTTCTGTGCCTAAATGCAATAAGTATTTTGGTATATAAGTATAGACTACAATTCCAGCTGTATTAATAACAAAAACCGAAATTAAAATGAGAACAACTGATCTTTTTAATAAAATCACTTTTTTGACTCCTAAATTGTCGAAATGTGTTTATTTTTAATCCTATCGTACAGTTCTATCAATTTTTTAGATACAATACTCCATTTAAAATTGTCTTTTACTCTTTTATAGCAATTTTCTTTTATTTTACTATAATAATTAGCATCTAATAAAACTCGAGATTTAATGATCTCATCAGGTATTTGATTAACTACTTTAAGTGTTTCTGTTTCATAAATTGATCTCATATCTTTGGTTTTTTCAGAAACTTCTGCGAGCTTAAGGAGAGAAATTAAAGCTTCCGTAAATTGAGAGATGTTATCTTTTTCAATTAAAATTCCAGTGCCAACTTCAGGATAATCTCTCATATCTATTATAGTTTCTTGAAAGCCTCCTACCTGGGTTGCAATTATAGGAATTTTTGATGCCATAGCTTCCAAGGCATTTATGCCAAACGGTTCCCATCTTGATAAAGCACAATATACGTCTGCCGCTATATGTGTTAAAAAATATATCTCAGAAGCGACACCAAATACTATTCTAATGTTGTTTGGATATTTTTTTACATAATTTGCATAAGCTCTTATTTCATTTAAGCTATAATCACTTGGTAAAATAAGGAACAAAAATTTAACTTTAGGAATAATATGAATGATTTTTGGAATTGCTTCAAAAATGGTTTCAAAACCTTTCTGCGGAGAAATTCTACCAGTTGTAATAACTAAAGGTCCTGATTCAGAAAATGGCTGAATTGTACCATTCCTTATAAATGGATTTCCATTAGAAATTTCATTAATTACATCAAGGACTTTGGTTGAATTTATAAATGGACTTTGACTTAAATGCCCAATTTTATACTTAAGTAAATACTCCTTCAAATTTTCTAGGGAAATTTCATTTTGAACCGGAATATTCAATAATTCTCTAATCTCTGTCCCATAAGATTGAATTATGCTTCGATACATCTCAAAATATTCCCAATCACAACCATCCCAAATAAATTCAGACTTAAACTCTATTAAGGCTTTACCACAATAGGGTATAATATCCGAGTTTAAATAGGATTGACTAACGGTAGTGACTAGATCACTAATAACAGCACCAATCTTTTCTACAGATGGGGCTTGTAAGTATGAATCTGCGCAAAGAGAAAATATCTCGTCTATTGTAAATAACTTAAATCCTTCCTTAAGAAATATCTTAATAGGGGTTTGATCTATACCGCAAGCTCTATAAAAACCAATAGGATATCTTGGCCAGGTTAATAAATGTATCGTAATAATTGAGGGTATATCTAATCCATTTTTAATTAATCTTTGCTTTAACCCGATGAATGGGAATACAACGTGATAATCATGTAAATGTATAACATCTGGTAGATATTCTTTTCTGTTTTCTATTAAAAAGTCAATTAAACAACGAATTCCAATGCTAAAAAAGCAAATTTTTCCATTTATTGTATCAGGGTTGTAAATATCTTTATCATCTAAAAATCTCTTTGTAAATAAATTTTCACCAGTTAATAAAAACACATTAACATTATTTATTATAAACCTATAAAAAGAAATGCTATATAACTCTTCAGCTTCATTAATTCCCAAAATCTGGGGATTAATTTGTCCAGTACACTTAAGTGGTAGTTTTTCCCATGTGTTAGACATTTTCAAGCGATCAACTTGACCATGAGAGGGAATAAAGACAGTGATATCAAAATAATTCTTTAAATGTTTTGCTTGGTTTGCGGGTACTTCTCCAAGGCCCCCCATCTTTGCAATGCCCGCATATTCAAAAGTAAATATCCAAATCTTATCTTTATTTTCAATCAAAATATCTCAATTCTTTTTCAGAACGCAGTTAATAGTCAAAAATTAATTTTAAAATTAGTTGATTTAATAATAAATAGGTTTAAGTCTTTAAAATAATGTTTTTATTAAAACTTAATTAAAATTGTATTTGTATGGAACAAATACGACAAAAAAATTTGATGTGATATCATCATAATAGCTTAATTTACTTGTTATAAGATAACTATAATATTAAATTATCTTTATATTAATTACTATATTTAAATATTCAAAATTTAAAGATGGAAATAAGATGGTTAATATTGAAATAATAGATACAGGTGCTCCAAAAGCAGGACCCTATAATCTTGGAATAAAAGCAGGAAATCTCATTTTTGTGTCAGGACAAGTTGCAACATCGGGAGCAAAAGATATTAAAGAACAGACTTTAACAGCTCTTGAAAAAATTAAAGAAATTCTTAAGGTCGCTGGAGCGCACGTTCAAAATATTGTAAAAGTTGGAGTATATCTAAAAAGTATAGATGATTTCAAGGAAATGAATAATGCATATAAAGACTTTTTTCAACAGAACGGAGTTACAGAAAAATTTCCCACAAGAACTACCGTAGAAGCAGTATGTCCACTACCTACAGGATTAGTCGAAATTGATGCGATAGCTGTAATTTAGATATTAAAATTGTTTTTTCATTATTACTGAAAATTAAAATATAAAAATGACTTTAATTTAACTTTATGTATAAAAAAGAAGTTAGAGTTTATGTGTGACACTTACGTTAGTTTAGGAAAATGGTCTAAAGATGGAGATGTAATTTTTGGAAAAAACAGTGATCGTCCTGAGTCAGAAGTTCAATTATTGACGTATATTCCACGAAAGACATTTCCTCATAGAGAAGAAGTAAAATGTACTCATATTTCAATTCCTCAAGTAACTGAAACGGCTGCTATTATTTTAAGTCAGCCTTATTGGATGTGGGGAGCAGAAATGGGTGTAAATGAATATGGTGTTGCTATAGGTAATGAATCAGTACAAACAAAAGAGCCTTTAAAAAAACTAGGTCTTATTGGCATGGATCTTCTTAGATTGGGGCTTGAACGAAGTAAAACTGCAAAAGAAGCATTAGATGTAATAACTAACTTATTGGAAAAGCATGGCCAAGGTGGTCTTCATAGCTTGGATCAGTGGAATTACCATAATTCTTATATTATAGCCGATCCATCCGAAGCTTATATACTAGATACTGCAGGAGATTGGTGGATTGTAGAAGTAGTTAAAGATTACCGTTCTATATCAAATCATATATCAATAAGAGGGAGAGGAGATTTGAGAAGAGAAGGAATTATCCAACATGCGGTTGAAAAGGGATATTGTAAGGATGATAATGATTTTGACTTTAAAATGAACTTTTCTCCTTCTCCACTTCCAGAAGTGTTTCCAATAACTGATAGAGATGGTTGTTCCTTGCATCAATTATCAGTGAATAAAGGAAAAATTAGTGTACCTATGATGATGGAATTTTTAAGAGAACATGAAATTGGGATATGTAGACATACTCGAAAAGATCAATCAGTAGGATCTCAGGTTTCTCTTTTAAGAAAGAAAGATAAGAAGTCTATACACTGGTTTACTGGTAGTACCATCCCATGTTTAAGTATTTATAAACCCTATATTTTTCCAGCTGAAGAACAAAAAGTTCTTGAACCTGGACCTTACTCATCTATAGCTCAAGATTGGTTTTGGATAAGACATTTTGAATTTATTAATATTTACAAGAAGCGCCCTAAAAGAGATATTCCTGAAAGGAACAGTTACTATAAAAAGTTAAGAAGTGTAGAGAACGAACTATTGAGTCGTGTAGATGATATAATCAGTGAAGAGGAGGAGATCTCAGAAATTGAATTCAATAGATTAATTAAAGCAGTTAATGATTTTGGATGGAGAAAAGCAGAGGATTTAATTAAATAAATGTGTGATACTCTAGTTGCGCTAGGAAATTCAACACAGGATGGAAGTGTAATTTTTGGCAAAAATTCAGATCGCCCTTCCAATGAAGTTCAATTGATAACTTATGCGCCAAGAACTAAATACTCAATGGGAAAAAAAGTAAAATGTACATATATTTCGATTCCTCAGGTTTCTGAGACTGCTGCAGTTATATTAAGTCAACCATGGTGGATGTGGGGAGCAGAAATGGGTGTAAATGAATATGGAGTTGCTATAGGTAATGAAGCTGTTTATACCTATGAAGGTTTAAGAAATTCTGGATTATTAGGGATGGATTTACTTAGGCTAGGTCTTGAAAGAGGTAAAAATGCAAAAGAAGCTTTGGATATAATTACTAACTTGTTAGAAAAATATGGACAAGGAGGAGGTTGTTCATACGATGATCCCGGTTGGATGTATCATAACTCTTTTTTAATTGTCGATTCAGAAGATGCTTATGTTCTGGAGACCGCTGATGAATGGTGGATTGCTGAAAAAGTAAAAGATGTCAGATCTATCACAAATGAACTTTCTATTAGAGGAAA
>JBHLNY010000233.1:0-5511 GCA_048941065.1 Promethearchaeota archaeon | reverse complement strand
AAATTTTTAATTAATTTAATTTTTAAATCTTTTATTATCCAAAATTTATGTTATATCGACTCCCTTTTCCATTTACACGTTGAATCAAGAAAAAAGGAGTACTTAATGGGCTCCTTTTCCTGTGAATTAAATTTAAGTTTACTAAATGATGAATAGATATCCAATTTTATCTACATAAAGATTATATATATAAATATTCATTTTAATCTTAGACCAAAATACTTTTTAGCGAAATTTAGATGAAAGAAATCAAACAAGCTTCAACAGTATTTGACTGGCTAAGTAATTTTTTAAGAATCAATTTCAGTGTTGAGGAAGTTTTCGTGATACTTGTTTTGATTTTACTATTTCTTATGTTGCTTGCCATATTGTATGAGAATCGTAAATACATAGTTTGGGAAGTTTTCATGATACTTATTTTGATTTTATTATTTCTTATGTTGCTTGGTATATATTTTGATTATCATAAAACCATTAATTTCGACTGATAAGTTAAATCTGCGATTTTTTGAAAAATAACATTAATACCTCTTCCTGTTAAGACTGATGTTTCAAAGAAAGGTGCATTCAATATTTTGCTTAAAATTTCAGTCATAGGGCGACTAACTTCTCTTTTAGGTATCAGATCTTTTATAATACCAACTAGAATACGAGGGATCCTACTAAGACCATATCGAACTGCTAAAGCATACCATTTGATTATATCAAGAAATGATCTGAAATGTGTAATATCATACATCAAAATCATACCATTTGCTCCATTAAAATAGGGACGATAGAGCATATAGAATTGTGGTCTTCCTGAAATAACCCAGAACATTAGGTTAACCATTACAGGATTTCCTTTTTTATCTGAAACCATGACTTCTTCTTTCAAAATATTAACTCCGACAGTGTGGATATATTTTTCCTCGAAGCGTTTATTCAAAAAGTTGTTAAGGAGCGATGCTTTACCCACTCCGGGGTCTCCGATGACAATAATCTTAAATACCAATTCATCTCGAGACTTAAAAATGGGTCCATCTACAGGTGAACTTGTTCTTCGTGTTCTTATCATGAAACCTTCAGTTATTATATTTATGAAATAAAATTTATTTCAATTTTTAATAAGTAATCACGATTTATTTATCTATTTGTTATGCAATAATATTTAAAAGTGAAATAGTTAGCCCAGAAATATACCTAATAATATCAATATTTTCTAAAAGAATAAATCAGTCTATATAAGGGATTGGTTTATCATATTGTAGACTAAAACCCCCAGAGGTACACTTCAATTTTATAAAAATAAATTTAAATATTCTAATTTTAATTCTAATCATAATAATCCAAAGTAAGTTTTTACAACATCCAAATAATATGATAAATTAAATTAAAATTGGTGAAATACGATAAATATTAATGTTGACAACAAAGATTATGGAAATTTTATTGATTTACTATTCGCAATCATCCATATTATATTTACTATATTGATAATTATAATGAATTTTCCTATGAATTATTATACAGGAATAGCGATAGTATTCATTTCAATCTTATTTGTAGCGATTTTTGTTACTTTTTTCTTCAAAAATCCATTTTATCAATTTTTTTGTGTTGGACTTCTAATTTGTGGGGGAGTGCTTATTATGCCTATACTATTATTGTTAGTGCTCGAAGTACTTGCTGAATTTTCTTCCAATATCATCTTTTTAATTCCTTTAATCATTGAATTATGGTATATTTATAATTTAGTTAAAGGGACAGGCATGGGTTCAGTAGCAAAAAAATCATTTATAGGACAATTTGGAGGATTTATGGGTTTTGGAGGGAAAAGAATAAATGAATTATGGCATGATGAGGACCCTGAGATAAGAGGTAAGAAGATTCTTGAAGCAAGGAAGGCTCAAAGACAATTCGAAAAAAAATATAAAATGTATTGGATAATTTTAATTAACCTCATTTGCGTTATTGGATTTTTGGCAACATTAGTAGTGTCTACCACCTATTAGACTTATTCTTTTTCTTTACTTTTTTACGAAATAGTTCTTATTTGTAGATATGTATTGAATTATAGGCAGAAATATGATAATATTCTTTCCTAAATATTAGGAATCCTATGAATAAAAGAAATAAATTAGATATTAAAAGTAAAATTGCTAAAAGATTAAGATAGAACCCGATATCATAACCACAAGCTCCACATTGCGGTCGATATAAATGATCTCTAAAACCTTCTGATCTCGGCATTTGACATCTTTCAAATTCTAAAAAAAATGTAATAAGGACCAACAGAAGAAGTAATATTATTGTAGGTATTGTAAGTGCTGAGAAATTATGATATCTTTTTTTCCAAAAAGCCAAAGAGAAGATTATAATTATTACTAATCCAAAGATAGCTCCATATAATAAAGAGTTAAAAAGGGGCTTTATGAAGTTCTGGGCATCATTAATATAAAAATAGCGATTATAACTGCTATCAGACCCTAAAATTAAATAATAATACCAAGGCAAGTAAAGAGAAAGAATGACAAGGGAATACCCAACCGTTCCTAAGATGAGGGAGATAAGAATAATTTTCTCTTGTTTCATTTTCATTATGTTAAGTTTATTTTCCTTTTTCGTTTAATATACTGTTAAATAAATTTTTATAGTTTTTGGGTCTCTAACAAGAGATTATTATAGTTTCCTACGTTCAAACAATTGAACAATAATGAAAACTTAAATTTTTCCGATTTATTAAAGAGGAAAATGTGTTCTTTTAGTTCAGTTAATGTATTAAATGGTTATAATGTGTGCCAGTGAATATTATTTTGCAAGAATTTTAAGAAATATCTTCTTAGAGAATTTTGTCGGATTATGATATTAATTATTAAAAACTAACACACTCTATTATCTTTATAGGAAATTTTTATTTTTTGGTTTATGCTAAAAGCTTAGGAAAAAGCTAAACAAATATTAGAGTATTATACTAATTACTTCCAAAAAAGATCTCTCAAAGAAATCGTTATATGACATCAAACAATGAATTTCAAAATTACAATAATTTAATTGGCAAAAGAATAACTGAAATTGCTTATCGTACGAACAATTTCAATAAGATACCACCAGTTATAGGTATTATTATATCAGATCAATATGGAAATACAATAATGGTTATTGAGTATGATTCTGCAGAAAAAAGTAATTATAGTCCAATTAAATCTTATTTATTAGAAGATGATAGAAATCTTTTGGAAATTGATTTAGTTTCAATGTATTTTAGTTCATTTAGAACCTTTGCAGAGCAAACAAACATACAAAATATATCTCATCTTGAAATTCATGGTTCCAATATTAAGGTTCAGATATATTTTGTTTATAACAAATATATGATTATAATCTTTCTTAACTCCAACACTGATTTAAATTCAAAAGAGAAAATTCAAATAATACAATATTTCCAGGATTTAATAGCCAAGTATGAATTTGAATTCACTAATTTTAATTCATCAAGTTCTAGAAGGATTATTACTTTATTGGAAAATAGGGGAAAACATTGGTTAAAAATGTTTAATAAAAGTTATCTTAGGAAGTATAAAGAAATTTATTTAAAGAAACACGAAATTGTTGAAGAATTAATGAAAAAAGTTGGACCGATAATTCAAAATGAGTTATATGAATACTTAAAATATGTACCAGATGATATTTTAAGAAACTTATCTAAGGAAATAAAGAATAAAATTCAAGATAAACTATTTGACTATAAAATAAAGATCGTTGAAGATTAGATTACTAATAGATTTTTATATTTTCCATTAGAAATTCAGAAAGTAAGGTTTAAAGTGTAAGATAATCCATATATATATTATGCCAGTATATATACTCGTAACTAAACTTCAGAATCCTGATCTCGTGGAAAAAAGAAAAGAACAAGGTGAAAAATGGTTAAGATTAGTTAGAGAGAAAGTTCCAGATATTAAATGGATTGCACATTATGCTATATTAGGGCCTTATGATTTTCTTGATATTTTCGAAGCAAAGAATGAACATGAAGCAGCAAAGGTTTCATTACTTTCCCGTGCTGCGGGAGCCAATTTTGCAGAGAGTTGGACAGCCATTCCATATGCAGAATTTCTTAATTTAGTTGAAGATCTGAAATAATTTAAAATATCTATTGCGTTATAAGAGACCGTAAGAATAGAATAAGTTAGAATTATTTATAAAAACTCATAATTTCAAATTTTACTCATTTTATTTGATTCTTTGATATTATCATTAATATCAAGTATAAGAGCTTTAAATTGTTCTTTATAATATTCTTTTGGACAAGCTGTTTGCATTTTATCGTCTATTTTCAACCATCTTCTCTTTTTAATTATGTTGACTCGACATCACCTCTTAACACAAATGATTTTAAAAAAGTAACTAATATAAAATATTAATTTTTAGAATCATTATTGTTTGACTATAACTGTACTTGATATATAAATGAAAGTGGTAAATTTTTGAACTTCAAAATCGAGCTTGAAAAATTGCTTCTAAAAGGTCTCACTTTCATGAAGAGAAATTATTTTTTTATCTTTGATTTTTAGTGTTATTAATTTTTTAATATATTTTCCCTCCATTAATGACATTATTTTTTTACACACTCTTTTGCATTCTAAGTATACAAATCCTAAATTGACATCTAGAGGTGTAGAAACAGCAAAAACTGTATTTATATTTATCGAAAACAATAATAAATTGCCTTGCTTTCCTTTAATATAGATATAATCAAATTCTCCTTTATTCATTTTAGAATAGGATATTTTAGCTACTGACCAAAGTGCAGCCATCATTGCTGATATTTTTTCTTTATCTTTATCGCCAGGTAGAGCAGTTGCAATTGGTCCACCCTCCATTGAAGCTATAATCGCTCCATTAATTTCTTTAGGTAATTCAATCACAGTCACTAATTTTCTCGACCTCAATTTTACTTAATGCTAATTAAGTATATATAGATTACCCAAGTCTAGGTATTTCATCAGTTTAGCTCATATATCTCTAAATGTATCGATCTTCAAGTCATCTTTCAATTTAGGTGATTTAGTTCAACTTTAGTTCAAACTTCATCTGAACTTTAGTTTTTTAAACTATTTATGAGATTAAGAGTATATTTAAATAAATCAAATTAGAGGAAAGAAAGATGGATGATTTAGCAGATAAAAAAACATTCAGGCATTATTTATATTTTTTATTTGGTCAGCAATTTTCGATGTTAGGTTCGCTAATTGTGGGTTTTGTAATAACATGGTGGCTCACAGTTGAGACGGGAAGTGCTGTAATTCTTTCAATTTCGGTATTTTTAATGTTTATACCACAAATTGTGATAACCCCTTTTTCGGGGGTAATATCAGATAGATGGAATAAGAAATCTATCATCGCAATTTCAGATTCAATGCAAGCATATGTGACGCTCTTGTTATTTGTGTTTTTTCTTTATGATTTTCAAGAAGTTTGGCTAATATTAACAATGAATACCTTTCGAGCAGCATTATTTGCGTTTCA
>JBHLNY010000015.1:0-24294 GCA_048941065.1 Promethearchaeota archaeon | reverse complement strand
TTTAGCTTTTCCTTCTTTAAAACCCTCTAAATAAAATGCAATATTTGTTGTATCTTTATCTACTTTTGTAAAATATTCTAATAACATAGATTCATCCACAACTGCTCGATTACCTATAGAAACTGCGGTTGATACTCCTATATTTCTCTCATAGAATTTATTGAAAAATTGATCAACAAGGACACCTCCCGATTGGCTTATTAATGCAACAGAACCCTTTGGAGGTCTAGTAAGGCGTTCAGTTGGTAGAAATATTGTGTCTACCAAAGGAGGAGCATAAACACCAAGACAATTAGGTCCAAGTACTGCAATATCATTATCAAATGCTATTTTTTCCAATTTTTTTTGGCGTTCCACCCCTTCTCCACCAATTTCAGCGAATCCTCCTCCTATTATAACACTTGCGGGTATTCCAAGGTCAGCACAATCTTGTATATATCCTATTGTATCATTTGCACTTACAGCAATAACTAATAGATTAGGTATTTCAGGAAGTTTGTCTAATCTTTCATATAGTTGTATACCTTCGATTTCACCTCCCGTAGGATAGATACCATAAACTTTAACGTTCATTTCAAATTCATTCTTCAATAACACAATTCGGCCAGGACTCAATGGATTTTTTTTTGAGATTCCTACTACGGCCATTGATTTCGGTTTGAATAATTTCTCTAAATCCATTTTAAACAGAAATTTATTATGGTTTCTTTTGATGTATATAAGTTAAAGGTTTAAATTATATTTATATTTGTCTTAGGCTAGTTTCAAAAAAGGATCAAGGATCGAGAAATAAAATAGAAAAAAATTAGAGAAAGTAGGAGTGTGGGTACTAGTTCCATAATAGCTCTTTTTTAAACAAAATAATAAAAAAAAAGAAATTGATAATTTTTGTGTTTTATTTTTTCTTAATGTGCTTTTTTACTATAATTAGAGAAATTCCAAATAAGACACCAACAACAATAAATATGTTGTAGCTCGGAATTTCATCACCATTCCCTGCAAAAGGATCATATTTATTGGGTGCAATATCTAGATATTCAAATATTTCATCTGTATAAAAGAGAAATTCGGAACGAACCGATGTTGCGATAATATCGACATCATCTGGTATAGTATAAGCATTTGTAGGCACATCTGCTATAATTGATTTACCAGAAGCGGAACCAATGTCTAAAGCTAATGTATTACTTGAAACCCATCCTGTCGTTTCATTCCAATATAGCTGGTTGTATTCATCTATAACATAAGTAAAAAAAACATGATAACCTAAATACTCGTCCCCTGTTCCAGTGACAGTGTGATTCTCGTACAAAATAAGATAATAAGGAAATGTTTGTTCTTGTTCGAAGCCTGGAAAATCTGGATGTAACATAATTAGAGCTGCCATATAAGGTCCTGTACCCACCACCCAATCGGCCATATTACCAGCAAATGTTAAATTAAAAAACTGTCCAGTTATATTTAATTTGACAATATCAATTTCATCATGATAATTTCCTTTTGTCATTTCATAATCTGTTTCTGTTATATGTATATAATAAACATCATTCTCGGGGTCATCTACAGACATATAGATGCCTACCACAGGTGTAAAAGTCTGAACTGTTAAAGAGAGGGAAAGAATACTTAAAATTGCTAAAATATAATAAATTCTTTTAGACATTTTTCTTCATTAAGTTTTTTTTTTTAAATTTTATTTTTAGAATAGTATCTATTCATTTTTGTTATTAAAATTTTATTCAAATAACGTATTTAAGACTTGCTATTAGTATCTTATATTTAATTATAATGTCATTTTTGTAAAAATAAATTAATTAGAGAAAAATACATTAAGATTAAATTAAAAGTTTATTAGGAATAACAAAGAAATATTATCATTTTAAACATTTTTTAGGAATTTAATATGAGTGAAGAAAAAAAAAAAGATCCTAACCAGTATAATTTTAAAAGAGCCGTTAGTTATGCTACTGGACAGGTAGCAGACCAAGCTGCGTATCAATCGTTTACCTTTCTAGTATTTACATTCTATTTTGCTGTAGTTCAACTAGAAATTACTCCAATTACTGTTGGATTTATAATATGGGCATTTTGGAACAGTTTTAACGATCCCATGTTAGGATATTTATCAGATAGAACACATACTAAATTCGGACGGCGATTACCTTATATTATGATTGCTATTATACCTCTGGGAGTAATTTTATTTTTATTATTTACCCCACCATTACCAATAGGAGTAGAAAATCAATTAGGGAATTTCGTTTATTTCATGATAGTAATAGTACTGTTTGAACTCTTTTATACAATGTTTAGTCTTAACGCTACATCCTTATTTCCTGAAACTTTTATTTCCAAGGATGATAGAACCAAAGCAAATAATGTCAGACAGGTCTTTCTTATTTTAGGTTTAGTAGTGGCGTTTATTTTACCAAGTCTATTCATTAAAGATTATTCAGATCCTTCATCAAAAACCTTAGGGCAATATCAAATCTTTGGAATAGTATTGGGTATAATAGTTATTGTAATAGGAGGTATTTTCATAAAATTTACCCCTCGAGAAAAAGCTGAATTCAAAGAAGATTACAAAAGTGCGCCTGGATTTTTTAACTCTATTAAAATGTGTGTGAAAAGTAAATCTTTCATGTGGTATATTCCTGCTGAAGTTGCAAATTGGTTTGTGTATGGAATTTTACCCACACTAGTTCCACTTTACGCAAAGGCAGTATTAGGTATGGAAGATGCGTTTTTGATATCAGTTCTATTAGGTTGCACATTCCTCTCATCTGCCATTTTTATCACCATTTTATGGAAACCAGTTGTCAGAAAGATTGGAAATAAAAAAGCTTGGATTCTATCAATGTCAATATGGATATTAACGCTTTTACCATTAATGTTTCTCGGAGAAAATATGGAAGTTGTTGCGATGATAGTGTTCTTTTTTATTGGTCTTGGAATATCAGGGTCCTTCTATATCATCGATTTAGTTGTTGCTGATATTATTGATGAGGATGAAGTAAATACAGGGACTCGTAGAGAAGCGGGATATTATGGTGTAAATGCCTTTTTCTTAAGATTGGCTATTATTGTCGTTTTTCTTAGTATTGGTCCTGTTTTCATAATCGCTGATTGGGAAGTGTTTACTCTTCCCGCATCTGCAGAAGTTCAGTTAGGACTTAGAATGTTAATGTTTGTTTATCCTGCTGTTGCATTGGGGATCGCTATCTTATCGATTTATAAATACCCTTTAGCTGGTGAAAGATTAATAAAAGTAAAAGAAGATCTTCAAAAAATTCATGAAGAAAAGAAATTAAAAATTTAATTTTTTTTTATTTTTTTTAATTTAGCTATTCCACTTCTTATCTTGGAGAGGATAATATCAAGTTCATGTTTTTTTACAATTAAAGGTGGTAAAATTTTTATTGTATCTTTTTTATTATCGCAATAGTCAAGTAGAACCCCTTCATTTATTATAGAGAATACAGCCAATTGACAATTCATCTCATCATTGAATTCAACACCCCACATAAGACCTCTGCCTCTAACATCTTTAACTAAATCAGAAAACTCCTCTTTTATTTCTTCCAAACCTTTCTTGAATAGATTTCCCATTTTAATTACGTGATTTAAAAAACTTGGATCTGATTGGATTTTTAACATTTCTAGAGTAATCGCACACCCTATATCGGAACCTCCTGTAGTAGATACATGGGCAAAAGGATCATCTTTAAATACAGCTTTTTCAATAAATGGTTTATAACTACAGGTAGATAATGGATATATTCCAGCAGACATTCCCTTTCCTAATACCATAAAATCCGGTACAACTTTTTCATTTGGATATAATCCTCCGTATATAGCCCATAGATGCCCCGTTCTTCCAAGACCTGCTTGCACCTCATCTATAATCATCATTGCACCAGCATCATTACAAATTTCCCTTACTTCCTCAAAATATCCTTCAGGGGCAATTAATATTCCTCCAGTAGCTGGAATAGTTTCTAATATTACACAAGCTGTATCTTCAGTTACTGCTTTTCTCATCGCTATTGGATCTCCAAATGAGATTTGCTGAAATTCTGGAAAATTCCATATAAAAGGATCTTTAAAACTTGGATCACCAGTAAGTAGAGCAAAACCCGTATGTCCATGATATCCTCCAATAGCTGAAATGCACCCTTTCCTTTTAGTATACGCTCTGGAAAATTTAATAGCTGTATCAATAGCTTCTCCTCCACTCACTCCAAATGTAGTTTTGGTAATATCACCAGGCATTAATTCAGCTAACTTTTCTCCTAAAAGTGCCCTTTGTTCAGATAATAGAATGTGATCGCCTAAATCTAATCCCCCATCCAAAGCATCTTTAAGAACTTGAATAATTCTTGGATTATTATGGCCTAAATTATATACTCCTCCCGAAGTACGGCAATTATACATTTCTAGCGGAGGTTTTCCCGGTTTGGGACCTTCCAATGTTTTCATTATGATTCCGCTTCTCTCTCCAGGAATTAAACCCAACCCAATACTTTTAAAAAATCGAACTTTTGGGGCATTAACGTGCTTTTCATATAATTTTAAAAGCTTTTTTTGAGGTAAAGTTCCTATGAATTTCTTCTTGGGATTATCATTCATAATTTTAATAAAAAGTGAAAGAATATTTTAAAATTTTGAAAAAAATTAGATAATAATAAGGACAAATTAAACCTTATTTTTTAAAATCAAAAATAAAATAGGATATAAAATAGAAAAATATTAAAAAACTTAAAATTCATAGCCGCACTTCTTACAAACGTGCTTCTTAGCATACATTGGAATATGTCCAACATAACTTAAGACTTTACTTTTATCTTCTACTGTTTTAATATTATTGCCAACTGCTCCACACATTGGGCAGGTTATTCGTTCTTCACTTGCAAAACCTCCTGCTCCAATATCAGGCGGTTTCAATTCTTCTAATTCAGTTTCTACTTCTTCAAGATGAGCAGTTTGTGCTTCTATTAATTTTTCTTTCTCACCCACAGACTCTGTGAGTTCTTGTAATTTACTATCTTTTTGTAAAAGTAAATTGTTTGCTTCAGTTAAATCAGAATTTAATTTCTTAATTTCTTCTTTTAATTCTTGGTTTTCAGAAGTCAATTTGTTAATCTCAGAGATTTTACTATTAGCTTCATTTAGTTGATTTTCAAGATTTGAAATTTTCTGCTTTGTAGCCTCTAACACCGTACTAATACTTGAAATCTTTTCTTCGCTAGAAGAAGATATTTCAGACAATTTGGCCTCTCTTTCTTGCAAGAAACTTTCAAGTTCATTTTTTTTAGCATTATTCTCTGCTAACTCTTTTTTTGCAGCTTCTAATTCTGAACTTAAATTGTTAATTGTATTCTCATTCTCACTTAATGTTGCATTTGCTTGTTCGAGTATATCTTTTGTATCTCCAATAGTAGATTTCATTTGTTCAAGTTCTGTGGTTGTAGAATTTAATGCATCTTTAGTTGTAGTTAATTCAGTTTTAGTTTCAGATAATTGTTTTTCTAAATCATTTACTTTAGCTCTTAAGTCTAGTAAAAATCTACCCTCGACTTTTTGACCTTTATCGGGATGTTCTTCCGCTCTGGCCCAATCGATTGACATATACACTCACGATTCTTTTATATTTTAATTTTTTTTAATGTTTAATGTTTTTATTAATATATAAATTATAGTGTATTAAGTTTTTAACTATTTTTTACTTTGAGATTTTGAAAACCATTAAAATTTTGATTTATCAATATGGCATGAGTAAAATATTACCGAAATGGGAAATATAAAATGGAGAGCAAAAATGAATCACCTTCAGAAGTTGAGGTTATTTCAACATCTGGCGTATTTAAAACCGCGTTTACATTAATAATTTTAATACAGTTGTTTATTGGGGGTTTGGTAATAGTAAGTATAAATCTCCTATGGAACAATTCTTATTTTGTTCTTACAGGTCATTATTATTTCTCATTTGAACCCATTAATGATTGGCTTAGATGGATTTTATTACCACCAAGTATCTATGGAAATATATTTTTATTTTGGATTTCGATAATCTTATCATCAGCATTAATTTATAGAATTTTAAATAAAATATATCCTCCACGAGAAGGAGTGTTTAAAAAAGGGAGTAAGGAGTGGAAGTATACTCATCGAAGGTTTTGGACAGCTTATTTTCCTATTTGGCTTACTCGCGCTTTACCATTGCCTTGGATGGATATAGTAACATATAGACTTTTTGGGGTCAGTATAGGTAAGAATGTTGTGGCATATGAGGGATATATCGATCCTGAACTTGTTGAAATTGGTGATTTCACCATGACATCATTAAACATCTGCATTTTTTCACATTTAATTTACCAAGATAGAATTTTAATTAAAAGAGTGAAGATAGGGAATGCTTGTGTAGTAGGTCCACATACAGTAATAAGCCCTGGCACAGTTATGCAAGATGGCTCGATTCTTGGTGTTAATAGTTATACAAGTTTAGGACAGGAATTAAGAGGAGATTTAATTCATGTTGGGACTCCAGTAAGTATAACATTACCAATTCAATCTCTTGAAGAGTCTCAGGAAAAGGCTCAAAAAGTTAGAGAAGGAACCAATGAGAATCAAAGCGATGGAAAACTAAAGGACAGAAATGGAGGTGTAGGAGATTAAATGTTTCAGCCAGCAAGTTTGAAAGGTGATTCACCAACTCCTATTGATGAAGGAATTCGCAAGAAATATTTTCTTCTTTACTTGGTAATAATAATCCTCAGTTTTATTCCCTGTTCGTTTTTTGAATATTATTATATCAAAATTTTATGGAAAGAATTTCAAATTCTCTTTTTTTTGTTATTACCTTTTAATATATTGATTTTAATTTATATTCTCCAATTGAGTGCAATTTTATTTTCAATGTTGTTTTTAACATTACTTAAAATTATTTACCCCCCAAAAGAGGGTTTGTTTAAACGTAACATCAAAGAAAAGGATTATCTTTACTGGAATCTGAGAAATATTGTGAAAAAATGGCCATTATTTATTGCAGCTTCGAATCCTTTTCCTTGGCTAAAAAATCGTTTTACATTAAGGTTTTTTGGAGTGAAAATTGGTAAAAATTGCATATGCGATAATAGCTGGATTTCTTCAGAGTTTGTAAAAATTGGTAAAAACGTCATTATTGGTATGGGAAGTGCAATTTTAAGTTTTGGAATAGAACAAGATTATTTTATTTTAAAGAAAATTGTAGTTGAAGATGGAGCTCTAATTGGTGCAAAATGTGTTCTTTTACCAGGCACATATATTAAAAATAATGCAAAACTTTCTGCTCATTCTTATACTAATTTTGATGATATACTAGAGGAAAATTTAATTTATGCTGGACATCCGGCAAAATTAAAAAATGAATAAGGACAATTATTATATTTGAGAAAAATTATGATATCTGAATCTACACAATTAAGACAAGATCAAGAGCAAAAAAAGATTAAAAAAAGGATTGTTATTGTCTCAGACACCCATATTACCCCATATGGGACAGAATTTAATCAGAAAGCATTTGATCTCGGAATGGAAAAGATTAATAAAATAAAAGGTGTGTCTCTTTACCTGCATCTTGGAGACATTACACATACAGGGACTTTACTGGAGTATGAGTATGCTCTTGAACAATTTAAGAAATTCAATCCCATTTCAGATGCGAAGTTGATGATATTGATTGGAAATCATGATGCTTTAAATGTAGGTTATTTGTTATTTGAAGAAATGATTGGGAGAAGACATTATGAATTCGAAGATGATGATCTCTATGTTATAGGGATTGATAGCACTAAACCTGATTTAGCTGGTGGAATAATACACCATAATATTATTGATGCTGTAAAAAAACGTTTGGAAAAACCGGAAAGAGAAGATAAATTTAAAATTGTTTGCTTTCACCATCAACTCATACCGATTCCCAAAACAGGTAAAGAGCGCTCTGCAATAGATGATTCAGGAAACATGTTAAAAATGTTAATCGATGCTAAAGCAGATTTAGTACTAAATGGGCATAGACATATTTCAAATTTGTATGCGCTCTCTAGTAGTGAAAAAGATCTATATATTTTTAATGCAGGTACTTTTAGTTGTAATAAAACAAGATATAGAGAGCTTTTTACCTATAGTATTATTGATATCGTAGGACAGAAAATCAATTTTAAAATTTTACCAATATTCGATTCAAGCTTTAAAACGGAAATACAAAGGGAAGTTAATTATTATGTACCTTTAGAAATTGAAAATAACCGAAAACCATTATGTAAGTTTATACAATTTTCAAATTCTTTAATCTCTGCAGCATCAGAAGAGAAATTTACTAATTTAGATAAGGCGATAGAAAAGATAAACAAAATCCAAGACGTAGATTTGGTTATACATAATGGTAATTTAACAAAGAATAGCTATAAAGAGGAGTTTATTACTGCAAAAGATAAATTGAATAAATTAAATTATCCCTTCTTAGTAGTACCTGGCTTTACTGACTCTAAACCTCCTGCTTGGGATTATTGGATGCGGTATATAGGTTCGTTAGATCCTCTGTATGAGAATGATAAATTATATTTTCAAGGAATCAATTCTACTACTCCGGATTCTAATGAAGGTTTTATCGGCCGAAAAAGGCTAAATAGGTTTATAGATCAAGTATTAAATTTAGGTCATCAAAAGATATTCGGAGTGTGCTGTTTTCATAGTTTAATACCTACACCGCTTTCAGTATGGAGAACAGAATTAATTGATTCTGGAGATGTCCTCTCTCAATTTGCTCGTACGCAAGTTGATCTTGTATTAAATAATACTCCGAGTATTTCATTTAATATAAAAATAGAGAATACAATATTTTCTAATGGAGGAAATCTTGAAGTGGAACGTTTCGATAATACATTTGTAGAGATTGATATTTATAAAAAAGGATTTGTAGTTTTAAAAGAACATGATTTAAAGACCGGTGAAGTTAAAGTAATTGGTAATTATTACATTACAATGATGATTTAATTTTAATTATTATATTTTTAATAGAGAAATGCAAAAATCTATTTACTTAAAACTATATAATTTGATTCTCATTAGATATAATGAGATCTGGCTAAAATCTCAAAAAGTAAAAATACGAATGTTAAAAATCTTAATGAGCAATATCAAAAATATGTTAAAACGAGAAGGAATAACATTTCATAAATATCAACTAAGTAATGATTCAGCAAGGATATTCTTTTTTTTTAAGAATGAAGATATACCTAATGCTGTCAAAGTTTTAAAAAAAGTTTTCGGAGTATATTCACTAAGTCCAGCTTTAAGAACTTCAAGTAAACTCAAAAATATAACAGAAAGAACAATTGAAGTCTGTGAAAATATATTAGAAAAAAGAGATACATTTGCTCTTAGAGTTAAACGATCAGGAAAACATGAATTTTCTTCTCAAGATGTCGCAGTATATGTAGGAAAAGCAATAATAGATTATTTTACTTATTTAGAGCTAAAAGTTAACCTATCAAATCCGAAAAAAAAAATTTTTATTGAAGTTAGAGATGAATTTGCCTACATTTTTACCCAAATATTCAAAAGTACATGGGGTGGCTTACCGATTGAACCATATAAAAAAATAATAATAATGGATATAGGAAGAATTAATGACATTATTGCTGGTTTTTTAATGATGAGAAGAGGATGTGAAATCTATCCAATCTTATTTAATCTAACAGAAAATAATAAAGTTTTTGAAAAATGGTTATCAAATTGGAAGGAAATTGGGCAATTTACTCCTTTTTTTAAATTTAGGATAAGAATAATTAATTTAACAAAAATAATGGAGTATATTTTACTTAATTTAAATAACAAGAAGTATATCTGTGGTATGTGTCGCCTTATTAGATTGGATATAATATCAAAAATATTGAAAAATTCGAAAGTGAAAGGCTTTGATAAAATTAGGGCAATTTCTGATGGTGTAAGTCTAAATAATTCAACTTTGTGCTCCGATAATGTTGATTTAGAATCAATTTCACTTAATTACTTATTCTCTGAATATCCCATTTTCACTTCATTAATAGGTCTAGATTCAACTATGATTCAGAAGTTTCAAAATCAAATTTCAAGAAAACTATTGGAGTTCGACTATTGCCAATACAAACCTAAGAATCAAGAATTCAATAACAAATTTTTAGAGTCTTTATATCGATCTCTTAACTTCGAGGAATTAATAAAAGAAAGTATAGAAAGTATGGTAGAATTTGATGTAATGGGAAGTTAAACTTATTTTTAAGATACACAATATTTTAATTTGGGTTATTCTTTATAAAAATGAAAATTGAAAGAAAATAATCTTTCTATTTCTAATTATTAAAATAAAATGGGTAAATATGGCTAAGGTCAAATTAAATCTATTAAACATTTTTCAATTAAAACTAAACAAAAAATTTATTGAATATGAGGGCAACACTGTTGGGGATATAATCTCTAAATTTATTGAAGGGAATAGGGAAAAACTTGATGACAATATATTGATTAAAAATAAAAAGAGATTAAACCCCCAAATGCTAATTTTACTAAATGGAAGGAACATTAAATATTTAAATAATTATAAAACCAAGATTAAAGACGGTGATGAGCTATATTTATCATTTCCTATGGCTGGTGGTTAACTTAGCTAAATTTTAAGTCTTATATCTTTAGATAAAATTAGTTTTTTTATTTCTTACAAAATGTAATTATTTATTAATATCTTTAATTATTGAATTATTATTGGATAAACTTTTTTAGGTTAAATAACATAAATTATCTCTGAAATCAATATGGTCTCAAGAAAAGTCTGTTATTTAGGTCTTGATAATGCGGGTAAAACAAGCATTATAACAGCAATTACAAAAAGATTTGGTTTTGAAAAAGAAATTTCAAAATTAAAGCCAACCAGAAGGGTAGCAAGAGATACTTTTAAGTTTTTAGGAATAGAATTCTATAGAATGGATTTTGGAGGGCAAGCGCAATATCGAGAAGATTATTTGAAAAATCCCAGCAAATATTTAAGCGGGACAGATTTAATTTTTTATGTTATTGATGCTCAAGACTATAATAGATATGTTGAAACTATAGATTATTTAGATGAACTTTTACTATTTTTTAAAGAGGAACAAGTTTATCCCCCTATATGTGTATTATTCCATAAAATGGATCCTCAATTCGTCAAAGATAAAACCATTAATCAAAAAATTCTTACATTGAAGCAAGCTCTTACTAGGTACTTATATGATTTTGATATATTTTTCTTTGAAACCACAATTTTTGATATCAAATCGATTATGACAGCGTTTTCGAGTGGTTTATCAATGCTATTTGAAAAAATGGAAATGGTTTCAAATTTATTCTCAGAAATAAGTAGGAACTACAATTCAATTTTAATAGCATTATTTGATACTAAGGGTATAACAATTGGAGAATACTATAAACCTCATCTGCAGTTGCAAGAAAAAGTAAAAATCTATGAAATATATATTAAATTACAAAAACGGATTGTAGCAGAAAAGAGGACTTTACTTGAATTTTCTGATAAATTTAAGAGTGGAATTAGATTTTCTGGTATTATTGAAGTTCTTAAATTTGGAAATTTAGATTTCTTTTTGTTGTTTATAATTGAAGAGGATCAAACAGATTTAGAAAAGACAATCGATATTTTGGATAAAATTGAAGCTGCAAAACCTCAAATGGAGAATTTAATTTTACAAATTATTCAATAATTTCCTAATTATTGCTAAAATCCCATATATTTATAAATTGTTCAAGCTCTTTCCTATTAGGTGCTTGCTGTTTTGTTATTTTGTATATTGCAGAATAAGTAGCATAATTTCCGCATGATTCAAGACTTAGTTTTAATTTATCAGAATTCTCTTGTTTTAGAAACTCATTAAACTCAGCTTTATCTTTAAAAATTTCATGCAATTTAGTCAAAAATCCGGCAGCATAACAGTCTCCTGCTCCAGTTCTATCAACTATTTCTGAAACTTTAATGCCAGGGAACTGAAGTTTAAAATAATCGGTTACTATATAAGATCCTTGACCTCCTGCTGTATAAACCCGTATTTTTGCATATGGTTTGAATTTTTCATCAACCTCCACTACTGATAATTGGTTATTATTTAAAATAATAAATGCATCTTTCAAATTTAGGAAAAAAAGATCATATCTTTGCTTTATTAATTGAGTTAATTGTTGTAATGTTTGAATTTTTTGAGTTTCAATATTAAAAGCTGTAATTAAATCAAATTGAGAAGCTCTTTCATAGAGTTCTATAAACTTCTTAGCAATAGGGGTTGAGAAAATTATTTTTGCATTTTCAAATGTTATATCATCTATTATTATCCCCTCAAAACTCATTTTATTCTTCAAATTTGGAGCTAAATGAATTTTCGTAGTAAAACTAGATTTTATTATAGTGCTAACAGGAGTAATTTCATCTATTTGAAAAACAGCATCACAGTTGATACCTATTGCTTTTAATTCTTTATACATCCATTCGCTTCCTTTTCCAATAATGGATATTAGCTTAGTAGGAACTCCTAACCTTGCAAGAAATTCGCTTGAATTATTTCCATTACCTCCACGTTTAAAGCAACAGTGACCAATTATTTTTTTAGGTGTTTCTGAAAATCCACTTTTTATAACTCTCTCAAGTATCTTACGATTTAAATCATCAGGATTATATTTGATAAATTGAACAAGTCTAGATACGATTTTTTCAACAAGTAGTTCATAAAAATCACTTTCATAATATAGATCAAGATGGAGTTCCCCTAAAACGATTATTTCTTTTAGCATATTAATTCTCCCTAATAACATAATTTTTTAACGCAGATGGAGGGATTCGAACCCCCGAGCGCTTACGCACACCGGCTCTCCATGTTTTCAAGGAAACTCTCGAGGCCAGCGCCATGCCGGGCTAGGCTACATCTGCAATTAAATTAAACTAAAAATGTATAAAAAATATAACAAGATTACTATTAAACTTAAAATGCTGAAAATATAAATTTCTTTCTTTTTCGAAGGTAAGCTAAAATTAATCATTTAGAAACAGGAATATAAATTTTAATTTTTAAAGCTGGGTCAAATTGTTTTATCAGCCCTTCATCTTCATACTGTTTTAATAATAGTTTTACAGTTGAGACTCTGATATCATATTTTAAGGCGATATCTGTGGCTATAATACTTTTTTTTTTTAAGATTTCTTCTTTTATAGTTGTTTCAAGATTTCTAGGGATAAATGCATCCCTCTCAACAATATTGATTTGCTTAGTTCTTCCATATTTTCTTCTTAAATTTAATGTTCCCTTTCTTATTAAAAGTTTTTCTTCCTTCTCGGACAAATACAATCACATTTAATTACTTGAAGTTTAGTAGGAGAATTATTTAAAATAAAAAATATTTAAAATCTAATAAAATTTTTGATTTAATATTAAGTTATAAATTAGTTAGATACTCTTAATCAAAATATCTTAAATTTTTAAGCAATAAGGAAATTGAATGAAGATTTTAACTTCTGTGTAAAGAAAAAGAGACCAGAAGAGATTTATAAGAATATATTTGATTATTATACGATAGAAAGAATTTTTCAATATGCTAATTCAAAAAGTATGAAAAAAATTCAGGAAAAGATAACATTAAGAGCTCTTGAAATCTTAGATTTAGCAAATAAAAATTCAATAATTTTAGATGCTGGGTGCGGACCAGGTTTTGCATCCATTTTCTTAAAAGATCTCGGATATAAGAATGTCATTGCTCTTGATTTAATTCTTGATTTTCTTAAGGTATATGATATTAAAGAGGTGACCCCTTTATCGGCAGATATGTGCTATATTCCATTTCGATCTCATACTTTTGATGCGATTATTTCAATTTCAGCTTTACAATGGATATATAGAGATATTAGCAATGAAGACATGAAAATGAGGCTAATAAACCTAATTAAGTCTTTTTATAATGCTTTAAAGCCTAACTGTAAGGTAGTAATTCAATTTTATCCTAAGAATAAAACTTTGATTGAAAACATAGGGAAAATTATTGCGAAAAACACTGATTTCAACGGAAATTTCATAATAGATAATCCAAATAATTCTAAAAAGAGAAAAATTTTTTTGTTTTTAAAGAAGAATTAAAAAATTTAAGAAAAAGCAAGAAATGAAATAATTTGTCATGGTATAGGGTTAAGCTACGAATTTATTCATTTATTACAGATATGACGGAATCTAAGAAGATGCTTTCTTTTATTGTATGATATTTGTTATCTAATAGTAAAGATTTTTATTTACAAGATTTATTATTTTTATACATTTTTCAAAAATTAATTAAAAAATATATACTAGAAGAAGGATCTTAATGTTAACAAATCCTATTTTTCTTATATACAAAAAAATTTGTTATAAAAAAGGTAATTAATATGAAAACAAATTATCATAAAAAAACTAAATGTCTTATTTCGGTTATTCTGTTGACGATAATCATACTAAGCTCTTTTTCTTCAGTTATACCATTGATTTCTAACAAAGCTGATTCTAATCTCGAAACTGAGTTATTGAACCCAATGGATGATAATTTAGAAACTTCTGACACTTACCAAGTTGGAAGTGAATATGATTTGGACGAATGGTGGAATACCACCTTCAGATATCGAATCGGTATTGAAATAGAAGAACTTAATGGCTTAGATAGATATCAACCAGTAGAAATGTATTTAGAGTTTGAAGAGAGTGAATTTTATGAAGGAACTGGAAGACTTGTTGCCTACTATGGACCTGGTAGTTGGAGTGATCCTCTACCTGTTCAGGTTTGGAATGTTAAAAAATATTATGGAACAGATTTTATTCATAATTGTTCAATAACTTTTATGGCAACAGTATCAGCAAATACTAATCAAACGTACTTCTTTTACTATAACGAAAATGATGACGATATTAATACTAATTATGATTATGGAACAGATTTTTTGAGTATACTTACAGGAGGAACGACTTTAACTGTTAATGTACGAGGAGATTCTGGATCTGACTACAAGTTGGTACTTGAAGAAGGATCAGCTGTAAAAACTTTAGAAAAAGATGGAATTGCTCTAAATTATCATCACGCTGAGTCTTTAGCACCTGAGAAGCAATTAACAGTCTCTTCACTAAAGTTTTTAACTCATATGGATGAAAATACAGGAAATCGAGTATATGATTCGACTGGAAATATTGCTACCTGGGGACTTGTTGATGGGGCTACTTGGACATCTGGAATTGTAAAATATGGATTATATTTTGATGGTATAAATGATTACATTGATTTTGGAGCTGAATTAGAATCAGTAGGAGATCCTTTCCATGGTGCAACTACACAGTGGACAATGACATGTTGGATTAAACCCGATGATATTACATCTGATACTTCCGCAACTAATCATGGAACAACAAATTGTTTTATGGCAAAAGCAAGTGATCCATATAATGATAATTTTGAAATTGGAGTAAATGCTGACGGTACAATTCATTTATATCTTGATTTGGATGGTAGAGATTCTTACTTCGATTTTCAGTATACTGGTACAATTAATGTCGGAGAATGGAATTTTGTGGCTCTTAAATTAGATCTAACAAAAGCAAATTATAAAGTAGGAGTAAGAGTTAATGATGACCCCTTTGAATATACGACAAATTGGGATGCAGGTACTGACATGGATGAAGCTTATAGTAGTCAATTTACAATTGGATCATCAGAACATATTGATAATTATTTTGAAGGAGATATTGACGAGGTAGCCTTTTATGATGAACCTCTATCTGATGCAGATATTGAAACGTACAAGTATTTGTCCAATCCATCTGTAATTGATGAAATTACAGAATTAGTTGATGGAGATATATTTTCCCGATATCAAATTGATTGGACTGAGACTTTTGATATGCATGTTAGTGATATATGCACCTTCTATTGGGATTATAATCTTTGGAGTATAAATCGAAGTGTTTATTTTGATGGTACTTATGATGCAAATGAGTCTGCGATGATACCATTGAATACTCACTATGATTTCTCATTAATTGATGATCATGATCAATTAAGATATATTTATGACGGGAAAATTGATGTTGATATAACTGATCCAGATTTTGTTTCAAAAGATTATACAATTGTATATAATTACCCTGATGCCGCTAAGGATGCAATTGGAATATTTATCGAAAATTATTCATTATCTAATCCTGGAGCAATGAGCCTTACATATTTCAATGGAACTACCAATTATTATGATAATATTATAGATTATACCCCTGGAAATATTAACGATCTTGATAATAGTGGGGGAGGATCTATTAATACTCTCTATGTACAATATTGGGAATTTGTGGATTCTGTTCCATATACAAATAACAATGAGTTAAAATGGTATTTTAATAATATTAGTGCGTCTCTTAAAAATCCTATAAACATATATATTTATGAAGAAGACAGCCGTTTCTATAATATAAAAGTTTATGTTGAAGATCATGATGGTCGAGCTGTCCCTGAGGCAACAGTTACTATTTGGAACAATACAGTTAGTGCAACATCTTATAAATGGATTCAAGATACTGATGAGACTGGATGGACTACTTTTCAAAGGTTTGAAAATGGAACCTATGTTTTAAATGCATCTTATGTTAGATTTGGTCAGACCTTATCTATCACATCTTCTCAAACTATTTTAGATCTTGCAGGCGAGGTAAATCCACAGGGTGTAAAAACAGTTCAATTCTTAGACGTAAGTTTAACTTCTATTGTCTTAAATTGTACAAGGCTTGATAATTTACTAGTTCCTCAAGGACCATTATCAGGAGCTAAATTGAATTTTACATATGATGATGGTACTGGATCTGGACCTGTTGTTCTTAACGGTTTTGAATCTACAAATTCCTCAGGAGCAGCAGTATTTCGGTGGAAGAATGCAACTGCTAGTGGAAATGTTACTTTTTCCATTCAATGGTTTGATTATTGGCAAAATGATATTTCCACTCCGCTTGACAAACTTGGTACTGATCCTACTAAAATATGTTTAGACTTTACTGACTATGCATGGTATGAAATAGATGTTGTTCAAGGTAGGGAATTTGAATCACATCTAGATATATATGATGCTGGATTGGATTCAAAACAATTGGGAGATATATTATCTGTGTGGGTTAATTTTTCCTTTACTGAGAATGGTACAAATCCGAAGCCCATGACTGGCATCACGGTTAATGTCAAATTAGATTTAAAAATAGGGACCACATTAATTAATCAAAATCCATTAATTTTTGTTCCTGGAACAGGAGCAGGGAATTATAGTTTATATCTTGATACAAGTCAATTGATTGAACCAGGAGGAGCTGCTTGGATGTCAAGTATTACATACACAGTAATAATCACAGCATCAAAACCTGGTTATGATACAGTGATAAATACAACAGAAATTACTCTTTTGGATATTACTTCGAGAGTATCTGCTAATGAGAGTCAATCTTCTGCTAATTGGAATGAAATGCTTATTTTTTATATACATTATGAATATTATAGTGCTGGAATGTGGGATAATATTAATAACGCTGAAGTGACATTTTATGCAATTCAAGCACCTGAAGTTGCTGGGACATTGATTTGGACTGGATCTGGTGGTCTTTATAGATTCGAAATAAATAGTACAGCATTTCCAGGAACCGGTAATTACGATTTAATGATAACTGCAACCAAACAAAATTATGAAACAAAAGCATATAGGCACCCAGTTACAATTCTAGAAATAAGAACATTATTAAATGGCACAATTGATGTTTCTATTAGTGAAAAGGTTTATTTTGGTGAAGCCAAAATTTTTTACTTCAATTATACTGAAGCTACTAGTGGTAGAGGGTTATCAAGTGCTGAAATAGCTAGTTTTAAGTGGGAAAAGCAAGACGACTTAGGTAATCGTATAGGCGGAGGATATAACGTTCCACTTATCAATACATATGAAGGAATCTATATGCTTGATTTTGATACTGAGACTTTAGATATTGCTACTTACATATTTAAAATATCAATTAAAAAAGACAATTATGAAGAAGCAGAAGCAACCATATATCTCTTTGTTGTAACTAGAGATTTCGCTACTACAGCAAAACGAATTTATAAGGTTGTTTCTGGAAAGACATTAACAATTACATTAACTATTACAGATAATAAAACCCATGACCTGTTAGATATAGATAGAGCCTATGTGACATTCCGAGGTTTAGAGTTCAATTTCACAGGCAGTAGTGGAATATATGAGGCAAAAATTACTAATATTCCTGATGCATTCATCATGCCTGAGACAATTGCCGCAACTATCACAATTATTAGAGAAAATTACACTACTTTAGAAATTCAAATTGCTGTAGAAGTTCAAATGGTAGAAATTTGGCCTGGGATGCCGATGTTCTATTTCTTACTAATTGCAGTTGCAGTTGCTGCCGTTGCTGGCAGTTTAGTAACATATCGATATATACAACAACGCAGAATTCCTAAATTTGTTAAGAAAGCCAGAGAGATGAGAAGTGACATCAAAGGGAAAAAATCGATTTCAGATTCATTATTATATCCTACAAAAGATCAATATATGGTAAAGAAATTAGGAGATAAATGGGAAATGCTAGGATTATCGTTAGAAGATATATTAGGGATCGAAAGCAAGAAGCGAAAGAATTTATCAGAAATGAAGGAAGAATTTGAAGGAGGTGGTATATAATGCCTATTGGAATAGTTGTAATGAGATGGGATGAAAGAGTTGGTACTGAGATATTGGCAAAATATCCGCCTGAAATAAATGTAACGGATAAAACCCTTATGCAAGTATACAGTACACACGAATATAGCGGAGAATCAGGAATGATCAGTTTAATGATTGGCTCATTAAATATAGCATCATATTATACAGGACCAGAGAGAGGATTTTACATCTTATTATTATTAAATATAGATGATGATCCTGATGCTTATGAGGGCGGATTAGCAGACGTTTCTAGGATAATTTTACAAAATCTTGAGGAGGATTCATATATACAACTGATTCCTTCACTTTTTCGAAGATTATCAGTTTATCCTACCCTTAATAATGAACAACGATTAGCAATGACCTATCAAGACGAGATCAAACGAATGATTGTCAATCGTCTTAGAGATGAAGGTGTCGTTTCGAAATCTGAATTAATGGTTTGGTTAAAAGATAGATATAAACAAGGTTTTGTTGATCTAGAAGGGGTATTATTAGAGCTCATTAAACGGGAAATTATTAAAGAAGCTTCAGTAAAAGGTATGCCCTCAGAATTAATCTTTCTTACAAATGATATTTTGATGGTGCGTGTTCCACCTGTTAAACTTCTTACTGATCCTGCTGATCGAGGATTGCCTTCTCAGCTTGTTAGCGATTACAGAACAGAGACCAAAAAGTATTTCCAAAATTATCACCCAACCGAAGAAGATAATCTAAGAATCATTGATGTCATAATTAATCCACAGGTATATGAAACTTTACGTCTATTAAGAACTGCAATAGTAACTAAAAACGATCTCGAAAAACTCAAAAAGAAAGGCGTTGATGATGTTGATGAGGTATTAAAGATGCTTTGGGATAATCAAATGATCCAAGTATTCCAAGATGAGCGTAATAATGAATATTATGCACTTATTACTGATTTTCATTTGGATCTTATCTTTCCAAAATATCTTCTTAATATCATAAAAATGGAGTACGAACAAAAATCAAAAGCAGATCAAGTATTAATTGAATATCTAACCGTTCTTGAAAATGCTTACACAAATTTAAAAGCAGCTATGAAATCGAAAGAGTAAATTTTTTAACAATAAAGTTTTTTTATTTTTTTATATCTTATTCTATTCTTTCTTGGTTTAATCAAAATATTTTTCTACTTTTCAAGATTCTTTGAATTGATTAAAATTAAAAATAAAATGTGAGAAAAAGTTGGACTCAACAGATCAATATTGGGAAACTCCCGAGGCAATGATGGATGGTATTGATTTAGAGAAATATATTATTGCATCATACATTATCAAGCGTCCTCGTGGAATGAATGTTAATTATTTGGCTCGTTTTGCTGCTATTGAACAATCAACTGGAACTTGGATAAGAGTACCAGCAGAAACTGCTGAAGTGCGAAAACATCATGTTGCAAGAGTACTTGGAGTTTATGAATTGCCCCATTGGGAATATATTGTACCTAAAGATGAGAAGGAGAGATTATATTTCGTTCAAATCGGATTTCCTATTGTAAATATTAAAGGAATGGGTATCCCCATGCTATTTACTACCGTGATTGGAAATATTAGTATTACACATGGCCTAAAATTGGTGGATTTAGCTTTTCCTAAAGCATGGTTAGAAGATTTTAAAGGCCCTAAGTTTGGGATTGATGGCATTCGAAAGCTTATGAAAATACCAGAACGTCCACTTTTAAATAATATGGTTAAACCTTGTACTGGTCATACTTGTGATGTTGCAGCGGATTTAGTATATAAAGCTGCTGTTGGAGGTTGTGATGTAGTAAAAGATGATGAGTTGATTTCTGATCCCTCCTTTAATACATTAGAAGATCGAATAACTGTAGTTATGGAAGCTGTAGATCGTGCTGATTCTGAAAAGGGAGAGAAGACATTATATACTATAAACATCACTTCTAAATTCCCAGATATGTTTGAAAAAGCTGATAGAATGATAGAATTAGGCGCCAATGCTTTAATGATAAATTATATTGCAACAGGTTACGAAGCTCTTAGACAGATTGCTGAAGATCCATCGATTAAAGTGCCGATCCTCGGACATATGGATTTCGGAGGTTGTATGTTTGGTGGTGAATGGACAGGGATGACGAGTATGCTAACTTTTGGTAAGTTACCAAGAATATGTGGTGCAGATACTGTTGTAATTCCAGCACCTTATGGTAAAGCAGAAATCGTTGAAGAACGATATGAGCAAAACCTCAAGGCTCTGCGATATCCATTACAACACATTAAGCCTACATTGCCTATGCCAAGTGGAGGGATAACCCCAGGTATGGTGGAAAAAACCATAAAAGAGGCGGGAAAAGATATTCTTATTGGCAGCGGTGGAGGGATTCATAGCCATCCTGATGGACCAATAGCTGGAGCAAAAGCGTTTAGACAAGCCATAGACGCAGTAATGCAAGGTAAAAATGTAAGAGATGTAGCTAAGGAACAAAAAGAATTGGGAATAGCTCTTGGTGTTTGGGGTAGTGGAAAAACCCAATTGGTAGAATAAATATTTTTTTTTTCATTTTATTTTAATATAAGAATCATTTAGAATAAGTCTTAATCTTGGAGTTTTGAGCTCATCAAGTCTGATATTTTTAGCAATTTCATTGCCTCTTAAATCCAAATATTCTAGATTTGGTAAGGACTTTAGATAATTAATGTTCTTTGAATCACTAATCTTATTATTTATTAATATTACTTGCCTTAAATTTACTAATTGGATTAAATCTTTAATGTCGTTAATTTGATTATATGATAGATCTATTTTTTCTAATTTTTTTAAATTGGATAGTCCAGGAATATTCGAAATTTCTTTTATATTGTTTTTCCAACCCCAAGGAGTTCCTTTTACTTCATATTCTATATAATCTGATAAGTCTAATTCCTTTATTAAAGCAGTTTGGGGATCCAATTCATAATATACGTTTGGGAATTTATAAGTCAAAGTTCGAATAGTTAAATAATTTATTATGATTTCAGCTAATTCTTTTTGAGTAAAATGCTCAAATTCTCTTTCTTTATTTAATTTTTTAAGAGTTTTTTTATATCTTTTATTTTCGATGTTTTTTTCTTTATTCATATATTTAGTTTTTTTAATTTTTTTCAACTGATCGATTAAGATTGCTTTAGCCTCTTTACTATTTATTTTTTCTATTGTTTTGAGCATGGTTATTAAACAACCATAATTAGATTCATGTTTAATGGCCCACTCTAAAGGAATCAATGCTTTTTCATTATTAAATTTCTTTTTGATAACTTTTGCGGCAGTATTCCTTAAATCTCCATTTGAATCAGAAATTAAAATATTTTCCATTATTCTAAAGGTTCGATCATTAAATAGTCCGATTTTTTCCAAGCTTCCAATGGATTGTTTTCTAATATCTTCATTTTCACTATTTTCAATTAAAGAGATAAGAAGCTCAAATGCCGTATACTTATCTAATTTATTATTATGAAATTCTTCGCAAATTTTCTCTGGAGTTAAGATCATGCTGTTTTATAATTAATTTCGTAATTCTAACACTCTTGATTAATTAATCGAATCTATAAATAAATAAAAAGTTAGGCAATATCAACTTCTAAAGTAACTTTATCTTTAAATCTAACATATAACTGCCAGATATTATTTATTGGATCCATGATAGAAAAATCAAAATTATATTTAGTGATTTTTCTATTTTGTGGAAGTTTGAGAATAAGTGAACCTTCTCTAACTCCAATTAATTCAAGTTCAATTTTTAATTTGTTTTGATCTGCTTTATATTCAAATTCCTTAATTTCACAACATCCTTGAGTTATATGTAAATTAGTTGATAACAAAATAGGGGCTTTTCTTTTTTTTTTATCTATAGGAATGAAATTCAAATATCTACAAGAATGAGGACGGATCTCTTTTAACTCAATAGAACTATCATTTTCATATTCTCCTATAAATTTTTGATTCCAAAAGTCATAAATATAATATTTATTTTCGTCAAAAGAAATATTTGGAATTACTTCAGATAAATCAAGAACCTTTGACACTTCAATATTCTCCCAATTTATAACTGAAATTAGATATCTTTTTCCTATAACTTCTTTAGACTCCCGCATATAGATAGAAGGTAATTCTGAGATAAAAGCATCAATAACTAGAGGATCATAATCTTTTGGATTATATGGAGGTATTAATAATTTAGCATCGTTGATTTCTTCACTAGTTAATTTTGTCATGTCATCAGAAATTAAAATTTGACCTCCAGATAATCCAAATATAGTTATTTGAAGTTTTATTTCATCTAAAGTTAATTTAGTGTCAGTACGTCTAATCATCAGACAATCAGGATCATTTATCCAAAAATATTTATGCATAAAAGAACGAAAAAGAATATTTATTAATACAACTTTTAAAGAAGGCTGAGAAATTCCTCCTCCTATTTCATAACTTTCAAAATAATTTGAATCCCATTGAGGAGCAGTGTCATAACTAATCCTCATCGCATCAACTAATCCTACACATGGTCCAAGGGGAGCACCACATCCTAAAAGAAAGGATTTATCAGTAATAGCCTCTCTTATTGCCCTTAAACCATTGTAATATAATTGCGCCCGTGTTAAAGTTTTATTTTTATAATCTGCCTTAAATGGTACAGCAGCATGAAGAAAATCGATTTTAAAAAATTTAATTTTATGATTAGCAATGTCAGTATAATTTTCTTTAAATGTAAATACTAGTTTGGTAAAAAAATCATTTAAATATTGAAGTACCTCTACATTAGTCAAATCTAAGCTATATTGAGAAGCTCCCCAATTAAGACATGTTTTTAATAGCTTATTAGATCTTGTAAGAAACCAACTTTGATGATTCTTAAATAATTTAGATTTTTTCACCGCAAAAAAAGGAGCTGTCCAGATACCCCCCTTGAGTCCCGACTTCTTGATACTTTGAAATAACCACCATAAACCATTTGGAAATTTAGAATTGATTACATTGTAATCGCCTATTTCAGTAAAGTACCCATCATCTAATTGAATAAAATCAATAGGTAAATGTTCTTTATTTTTTGCAAAAAATTTTAAGTTTTTAATTATATCTTCTTGAGTTATTTTTGTATAATAATAGTACCAACTGCACCACCCTATTGGAACCAAAGTAATTCTTTTTTCTTTAATAAAGGATTTTACAGTTTTAGCATAATCAATCAATCCCTGATAACCGCGATTATTCGTTTTAATACAAATAAACAATTCTTCAGAAGAATTAATTGAAGATTCGTTTAGTTTTACTCCATCCATGCATCCGAAAGCAGTAAGTAATCTAATGTCTTCAGAATTTTCATAATCTAAAATAACTCTAGAAAATTGATCTTTAAAGGTTAGAAAACCCAAAATTAATGTATTTTTTGAAGTTAAATCTGTTATACCGGTACAATATTCACTGTAAAATCGTCCCTCAATGTTATAATCTTGATTATCATACATCAAATTGAAAAT
>JBHLNY010000232.1:0-5581 GCA_048941065.1 Promethearchaeota archaeon | reverse complement strand
GTGTCTACTAGGATAATACATCGTTTTTAAATTGATAAAAAAAACCTTATTAATAGAGTTATTTGTGAAAATATAAGGTTAAAAATATGGAAGGAATACGAATTATCAAATATATAGATCTTACTAAAGAAGATTTAAACAATCCAATTTGTATCTTGGGAATGCCTGGTATTGCTGATGTAGGTAAGTTTGCATTAGATTCATTAATTGGTCAACTTAATGCAAAGAATTTTATGGATATAATTTTTGATGATTATCCTGCTGGTGCAATTGTAGATGATAGTATATTATCTGCTCCTAAAGCTGAAATTCTATATTGGAAAGATCCGAATCATTTGAGAGATATTATATTAATTACTGCTGATGCTCAAAGTTTAACTCCTAAAGGAATATACAAGATATCTAATTTTCTTACTGAAATAATCATGGAATGTGGGATAAAATTAATTATTGCTTTAGGAGCATACCCAGTAAGTAGCCGAATGCTTAATTCAAAAATTCCAAAAATTTTTACTAGCTCTACAGATCGAGAGTTATTAGAGAAGCATTTAATAGAAAGTAGATGTGAAAAGATCCAAAAGGGAGTTATCATTGGTGCTAATGGCTTAATTCCCACATTAGCAAAAGCAAGATTTAATATTGACGGTTTAGTTTTTCTTGCTGAAACCGACAATATTGCAATGGTTAATGAGGATATAACTGATTTAAAAGCTTCAATTACACTTTTAGAAATGCTTAAAAAGTCTTTTACCTTACCAATTAAAAAGAAATATTCTTTAGATAATATTGAAAATATAACAAAGAACCTTCAAATTAAAAGAGATCAATTAGAAAAGGATCTTGAGACTCTCCAAATTATTGATACAGATGATAAAAGAAAATCATTATACATTTAAAGTTTTAGATTAGATTGATTATCTGTTATTCTTATATAACCACTTTTTACATTTAAAAGGTTAAGCAAAAAATATATTAATTATGTTGAATTTAAGATTAATATGAAATACGTATGCGCTAGAAAAAGCTGTGGAAAAGAAGTGAGTAAAAAAGAATTAAGTGCTCTTCCGGGTATCAAGTGTTCTCACTGTGGATTTCGAATTTTATATAAAAAACGGCCCGATGTTATAAAGCGAATTAAAGTTCGCTAAAAAAAATGATTTTTTTGATAAAAAGCTTATTTTAGACCTTTAATTCAAATTTTAGGTGATTTATAAGTTCTTTATATCTATTTCGAATAGTTGCTTCAGTTACACCAGCCGCTAATGAAATCTCTTTCTGTGTTCGACGTTCTCCTTCCTGTATAGCTGCTACATATAGTGCAGCTCCTGCTAAACCCGTAGGAGCTTTTCCTGCTGTAATACGATACTTTTTTGCTAATTTTAGAATTGATGCCGCCCTATTCTGTGTCCTTCCTGAAAGTTTTAACTCAGCGCAAAATCTCGGAATAAAGTTTATGGGTGAAGAAACTTTAATAGTGATATTAAGTTCTCTTAAAATTAGTCGATAACATCTTGCAATCTTTCTTTTATCAACTAAAGCAAATTCAATAAAATCGTCAAGAGTTTTTGGTATACTATTCAATCTGCATGATAAATAAATCGAGGCAATTAACATAGCTTCTATGGATCTTCCCCTAATTAGGTTTTTCTGAGCCATCTTTCTGTAGATATGAGCTGCAGATTCTTTTATATCTTTAGATAAATTTAATTGAGAAGAAAATCTATCTAATTCATTCATAGCATATGCTAAATTTCTATCTATTGATTTATTTGTCCTAGTTCTTACATGCCATTTCCTCAAACGATATACTTCTGCTTTCATTTTTGGACTAATAGTCTTGCCAAACGCATCTTTGTTTTTCCATCCTATCATCGTACTTAAGCCTTTATCATGCAAAGTTAGAGTTGTTGGTGCTCCTACTCTAACTTTTTTATTTGCTTCTTCTGATGTAAAAGCTCTCCATTCTGGACCGGAATCTATAATTCTTTGCAATAATACCAGCCCACATACATTACAAACGACCTCACCCCGAGACTCATCTGAAATTAAATTTTTATTGCCACATTCTGGGCAAAGATTTAAATTTTTTTGAGACATTGAAAGATCCAAATAAGTCTACTCTTTAAAAATTCAATTCTTTAATTTCTATAATCATTTTCGAACATTTAAATGTTTGCGTTTCAAGGATTTGTCGGTTAATAATAAACTTAATCTTAACTTTTTGTTTTTGGAATTTAATCATAAAGTTTTAATAAGTTCGATATCTCTTCTAATATAATGCGACATTTTTATAAGACTCATGGAAGACATTGTTATCTTCGATCATTTCAAACTAAATGCCCAAAATGTGGTGTAGATGTATTATATTGGGAATGTACTCATGGTAGTAAAGTTTTTTTTGAATACCCTCCCTATGGAAAATTGGTAAGACATTTTTGTCGGCGTCACTTAGGAAGATTTAATAAGAGAAGAAATTTTCCAATTGTAATTAAAATTCCAAAAGGTTTATTAGAAAATAGCTCACCAAATTGTCCTATTTGTGGAAAATTATTTAAATGTGAAAAAGATCTAAATAATCATTTAGAAGCTCTAAAAAGGGATGATAAACCACACAAAATATTTTATGAAAATTCATTTCTATTTGAAAATAGTATTAGGAATAATCTAGGGAAAAATGATCAAGATAAAGTTTATGACCAGCCAAAATTTGGGAGAATTAATATCAAGAAAAAGAGATAAAAAGTTAATAGTATGGTTATGAATAAATTTTTAATTAATTAGTATATAATTATTTTATAATAAAAATTAATGTCAATTGATTTTAATCAATAGAAAGGAAAAAAGTAAAATGCCTGTAGATCCAGAATCTGCCATTCATAATTTAATGCAATCTGAACCTTCTATTATTGCTGCTGTAGTGACCCGAGGAACAGATATTATCTATTCTACAAATAATTGGGATATAAGTGCTGATATAGGGAGAGTTTTATCAAGTTGGGCATCCATGAATGCTCAATTTATTATGATTTCCGGAGTAAAGTATTCACTTTTACAATGCACTTCAGAAAGGTTAGTTGCTACTTCGATTAGAGGAGAAGGTCATATTGTAGGAGCAAAAGATGAAGAACATAAAGTAATTGCTTATGTTGAACCGGATGGTCCTATGAACGCTGCATACATGGATACCGCAAGAGCTTTAGCATCATTGAGCTCCCAAGGACCCTATTTAGGGGAAAGTGCTCAGTTGGGTGCTAAAGGTGCGGCAATGGGAGCGGCAACACAAGCAAGTGTAAACATCGATCCTCATCTTAAGGGTGAGATACAATCATTTCTGGAGTGGATTAAAGATAGTGAAGGTCTTTCAGGATATATTAATTATTATCTTCAACAGAATAACGCCCAAATAATTTCTGAGTTATCTAAAATTTATAATGAATTAAGACAAATATTTGGCGTTTGATTTTGTTGAAATACAAATTAATAAAAGATTTTAGATAATAAGAAATTTGAATTCAAAATCCATACAAACAAAAAATTTATAATAAAGAAATAAACTTTTTAAAATCCAAGATTATCATTTCATTAAAGATTTTAAATTTATGAAGATAGTGAAAATTTTCGATACAAATAAAGAAAAAAATAAGTAATTATTTAAGAACTTGAAGGATAAATATAGCAAATTTAAAGCTCATAAGAAAAGAGAGGAAGATTCTAAAAGAAAAGTAAAAAAGATCAATGAGCAAGGATCTTTATCACCAACAAAGGAGGATCTTTCTTTAAAGCCAAAAATTAATAGTTCAAACAAAGAATTTTTATCAAAAGAAGATATGGAATTAGGAATTCCTTCAGTCCCAGAAGCACCGAAAAAAAAAAAAAAAATTACTTTAGATTCTCCAGATTTAACACCTGATATATTAGAAAGAATAAAAAAAGTAAAGTCGCCTAATATAAAAGTGGTTTTAGTGAATTGTGAACGTTGTAAAGCAATTATTGCGGTTCCAATTCCAAAAAATGCGGTTCTAAAATCTGAGATACCTGTAGTCCCTATAAGTTATGTCCATAAAAATCTCCAAAATAAAGATCAACATTGTATAACAATACACATTGATCATGATTTTGATATTCGAAGACAAAGGATATCTGACGTTGTTATTTCTTCTGATTAATTTTGAAGTGAATAATATCCTTAAATGTTAATACTCATAAAGAAATAATCATTTTTTGAACATTTAATCCCTGTATCAATAAACTTGAAGAAAATTTATTAATACCATTTAATATTAAAAAGTAATTAGACATATTAAGAACACAATAAGGAGAGGTAGAAGGCATAGACAACATAAAAATCCATACCAACTTTTTTTCCATTTAATATAGTCATTAGGATTTAGAATTATATGGCAATTTGGACAAAACTTTTGTGCTTGATCATTAATTTCCATTCCACAATTATAACATAAAATTACCTTGTCTTCTGGTTTCCTTTTATTTTTGAGCTCGATTTTTAACACTCTGAAATTTAAAAAGAATTGAAATTATTATATAACTAAAAAAATTACAACCATTTTTTATATAATATTTAAATAAAAATAAATTATATAAGCCTTGTTAATACAGAACTTTTATATTTTGATTTTAACTTGAAGTCAATATTACTCTAATAAAAATGAAACTGATAGCAGATAAGAATATAAAAATTGAGGATATCATAATCTATTTAAATCTTTTTCAGCTACATAAAGGCTTTCTTTTATTAATATCTGACCAAAATAATATGGGAATCGGAACTGTAACTTTAGGATCACCTCCTATGATAGAAGGTTTAAAATCAACGACAATGTCATATAATTTATTTGGTGTAGAAACAAAACTCTTAAGCACGATAATAGCTGAAAGAGCTTCAAATATTCTTAAAGCACCCGTGCTACTTCTCTTATTCCTGAAAAATAAAAAAAAAGAAATGGAAATAGCTAAACCATTGATAAATTTCTTGAATAAGATTTTAAATGGTTTAAGTGAAAAAAAATAAAATGCAGGGTAAGGGAAATACCTCAATGGGAAAAGATCTCATTTATAATTATATCCTGAAGTGCAGGGAGTGGGATTTGAACCCACGTACTCCTATGAGACCGGATTTGTCATCAGAAATTGCATAAATCAACGGTAATTGTATTTAACAGATCTTGAGTCCAGCTTTCGAGATTTTTCTTCTCAAAAGAGTCCGGCACCGTTGACCAAGCTTGGTTATCCCTGCTTGAAGAATTTTTTAAATAATTTAATACTTTAAGAAATAAAAACTATGCTAAAATCTGTTTAATGCTTGTTTATCTATGCAATTTACAAGTTAAATTAATATTTTGTTATTATAAATTCTTTCGAATGTAATTTCTTTTAAAAAACATCAAAAGGGAAACATAAAAAAGTTATATTATAATAATATTAGCCATTGTTATCATGCTAATAACGAAGGTACAATCATTATCAACATCATTACAGCCAAAGCGGATATCATAATAATACACTGGATCCTTTGTTTTTTACTCTGTTTTCTTTCTTGTCCAAAATAGTTATCTTTACAGCT
>JBHLNY010000231.1:0-5590 GCA_048941065.1 Promethearchaeota archaeon | reverse complement strand
ATTAATAAAAATCTTATATTATTTAATGAAGAAAATATAAAAATTCCATTTTATATCTCAATAGATGATAATTTTAATTTTCTATTAGAAAAGTACCATTTAAACGGCTATATTTTAGAAATGACTCCATTTAGAATTCCAAGATATCAGCAGATAACAGAAAAAATTCCTATTAAAGAATTTAAAAATGAATATGGTTTTAATGGAAATTAAAAATGTAAATTCACGAGATTTAAGAAAAATTCTTAATCTTGAAAAAAAAATATTTAAAGAAGATGCTTTTTCAAAAAAGTTAATTGAAAATCTATTTCGGCAAAATACACTCTTCTTAAAATTGGAATATGGCAAAATTAGAAAAGTTTTAGTTGGATTTATTATTGTTATAAGAGATAGAGAAGATAGAGCCAATATAATTAATTTAGTTATTCATCCACGATTTCAGAATAAAGGATATGGCTCACATCTTCTCCATAAAACGATTGAAAGAATTAAAAGGTTAGAAGAAGTCAAAAAGATCATTCTTAATGTCCAAGTAAATAATTTTATCGCAATAAAATTATATGAAAAGTTCAATTTTCGAAAAAACTTTAAAATTATAAAAAATTATTATCAATCGGGAGAAGATGCTTACTTAATGGAATTAAACACCTAGTTTTTATAAACTAAAACTTATAAATAACTTCTATTATAATATTGGTATAAAAAAATTAAATTCTCTAATTAAAGATTTAATCAAAAAGGTGTAATATTAAGATGCCCCAACTTGATGATGAGCTTAAAGAGGCAATAAAAAAAGGAGTATCTCTCGAAAAGCCAGATCCTGAAGAGTTAAAGAGGAGAGAAGAAGAGAAAAAGAAACGTATGGAAGAACTAGAAAAGGTTAAAGAAGCTCTAGGAGAGAAATAAAAAATTTTTTTGTTATTTTCTATATTTTTTTACTTATTTTCTATATTAGACTATTTCTCGTTCTAGACTATATTAATTTAATTTTTTTACTATCCATTACTTTATAATATAAAGATATGTTTTACGGAGATTGAATTTATACTTGAAAATCCTTGAGTTCAACCAAAAACAACAAGAAATTACTGTTAAGGTAGAAAATCTATATGATCTCTGGATATTGTTTAATCTTATATCTAAAAATGATATAGTCTCTGCCCGAACTCAGAGAAGAATAGTTCTAAAAGAAGGGTCTAAAGGAGAAAGAAAACCTATGTATTTAAAATTAAATGTTGAGGATGTTTCTTTTCACGAATTTTCAAACAGATTAAGAATAAAGGGAACTATTTTAGAAGGACCTGAAGATTTTGTGAGTTATGGGACGTATCATACATTCAATATTGAAATTGGACAGAAATTGAGAATATATAAAGAAAGATGGTTAAAAAGCGAGTTAAAGCGTTTAAACCAAATATCTAAATTTGAATCGAACTTCGTCATATTTTTAATAGCAATCGAACAAGGGCTTGCAACATTGGCAATTATTACAAATTTTAGTCATACTAAAATCGCTACAATTAAAAAAAATATACCTGGTAAAAGATATGAGCAATCTTACAGAAATAAAGCAGTTCTAGAATTTTTCGATGACATAAAAAAGGTGATGGAAGAAAATTTAAAAAATTTTCATATAAACTTAATTGTTATATGCGGACCTGGAAATACCAGAGATTATTTTATAAGATATTTAAAAGATAAAATAAAACCTCAATATATTTCTAAAATTACAAGTATTTACGCAAGCTCTGGAACGGAAAGTGCAGTATTAGAAGCCCTAAAATCAAAAGAGTTGGGAAAAATAAAGTCGAAAGTAAAAGTTTTATTGGAAGCAGAAAAAATAGAAGAAATCTTTAGAATCTTTAGTACAGATGCAGATCTTATTGTTATAGGTACAAAGGAAGTCTTGTCAGCCACAGAAAAAGGAGCGATCAAAGAATTATTTTTAACAGATACAATGATAAGAGGAGCTTCTAAAAAGCGTAAACTCATAATCGAAAAAATAATAACTGGTGTAGAAAGCTCTGGTGGAATTATAAACATTTTAAGTAGTGAGCATCCTACTGGGCGTCAAATAGACGATTTAGGATCAATTATAGGTATATTAAGATATAAATTGTAAAAAAATGAAACATGTCCTCTGAAGTCTTATATATTAATAATAAATCGGATATTCCCTTATATGGTGTTGATTTTATAGGAATAATAGATAGAGGCACAAATATTATTGAATTAAAACCATTAACATTATGTAATCTTAAATGTCGATATTGTTTTGTAAGTGCTGGAGATTATGAAAACAATTTTATTGTCTCGTCAAACTATTTAATAGAAACCTTAAATAAAGCTATAAAAGCAAAAGGGAATTATGGTATTGAAATTCATATCGCTCCCTATGGTGAAATTTTATTATATTCTGAAATATTTAATCTATTAAAAAAACTATGGGAAATGGAGGGAATAGAACGTATATCTATGCAAACCAATGGATTACTATTAAATAAAAATACAATTAAGAAATTAGAAGAAGTGAATCTTACTCGAATTAATATTAGTCTAAATACTCTAAATCCGAGAAAGGCCAATTATTTATGCGCTTGTAAGGAATATAACATGGATAATTTATTATCCAATATTGACCTATTACTTAATACTAAAATCGATGTACTACTCGCACCAGTTTGGTTTCCAAGAGAAAATGATGAAGATATTGAAGATATAATTCGATTTGTAATCAATAAAAGGAAAGAAGGATATTCTGGAAAAAAGATTCAATTAGGGATTCAAAAATATTTGATTTACCGGACTGGTCGAAAATTAAAAAAAATTCGTCCTAAATCATGGAATTATTTTTATTTTCAATTAACTAAATTAGAAAAAAAATATAATATCAAGTTAAAACTTGGCCCTATAGATTTTGGTATCCAAAAAAGAAAGAATGTTATGCCTTTTGATATAAAAAAAAATGATATAATTGAATTAGAAATTGTATCTATTGGACGATGGAAGAATGAATGTATTGGCAGGATTAATATGGATCTAGGAATTAAAGTATTATTAAAAGAGCCATTGAAATATTCACCTGAATTATTAGGTAAAAAAATTAAAGCAAAGATCATTAAGGCTAATATTAAAGATAATATTTTAACTGCTATATTTCCATATTAATTTTGAACATAAAAATAAATAAATAAGTTATTATGATAAACATATAGTTTATTTATACAAAAAAACTTACAAAAAGAGATATAATAAAATGCCGATTATAACTCATGAAGATGAACTTGAATTAGCTAAAATGGAAAAAGAATTAGTCGGACACCTAAAGAAATTAATTAATGCCCAAAGTGCCTTAATTAGTACTCAATTGAAATATGCTGAAAATATTACTAAAGCTAATATAACTCGAGAAATGCTCAATCGAGCTTTTAGAGATGTTTTAAAACAAATGCAAACTTTAGCTAGAGAGCATAGATCAAACATTAAAGATGAAGAAGTAAACCTTTATAGAGAGATAATTAATCAAAATGAGAAATATATTGAAGGTAATAAAAGTTACTTGAATGCAATAAAAGATTTAGCTGTACAAAAAGAATATTTAGTTGAAAAGAAAAAAGAATTTGCTGATGCTTTATCTGTGGTTGCTAATAAAAGATCAGTTGTTATAAAAAAAGCACTAGACGTCGAAAAAAGAAAAAACAAATTAATTGATGGAGATGAGATAAATATTCTTGAACAGGAGCTAAATGATGTTCAACGTGATTTTGATAGAGCTCGTGACATATTAATTAAAAAAGTCCATCAATTTAAAGAAGTAAAAGAGGAAATTAATGCCTTGTGGGTCAAGCTAAAAAATACTGTTACTGAATTAAGTTAGTTATTTTTTTTCTTTTTATTAAATTTTTTTAAAACGACTTGTTTCTCGTTTAAACTTAAATTTATTAAACAAAAATCTATATATTTATTAAATAACTAAATTTAAATGTTTATTAAATATTAGGAGAAGAAATATATGGCAGAAGAGTTCGCAAACTTCATCTCAGAAACCCGAAAAGCACCATTAGAAGAAAAGCTTAATGCTTTTGGCGATATAGTTGAAAAGATCATGCAAATAGTTCTCAAGATACCAGATTTAGTAGATCAGAGTCTTCAAAGCATCAATACAAGGGTTTCAAATTTACAAACTCAAGTCAATGCTATTAATAGTAGTCTTGGCACTGGTAAAGGTGGAGCTATATCGCCCGTTACTGCCACCACATCTGCTTCTCCCCTTCCTGGAGGCCCGCCTGGAGGTCCACCTGGAGGTCCACCTGGAGGTCCACCACCTCCGCCTGGAGGTCCACCTGGAGGTCCACCTGGTGGAGGACGTCCTGCAAGTCCTATGTCGTTAAGAGGTGCAATAATGGGAGAACTAAAAGAGCTGTTTGCACGCCGAAAAACCAGAAGTGAGTGAGTTTATATTTGATAACATTAAAAGCAAATTAATTCCTGATTGATAATATTATATTGCTCTTTTTCATTTTTAATTTTTTCCGAGATCCTCAAAAATTTTAGATATTTAATTATATCTTAAATTTTAGATAAAAATAAAAATTTTGAAAATTATAGATAATAAGCATAAATAAGAATTTATTTGGTTAAATCAGTTGCTCCATTCAGAAGAAAAACCAAGGAAAGGTGTTACCATCAAGGTAACACATGATCTGCAGAGACAATTACTTGAAATTCCCTCTTTTTTAAGGGTCATGAATAATTATTATCACAACAAAACAATTCTTCAGAGAAAAATTAAACCAATAATTTTAGAAAAATTTAGAGAAGAATTAAAATCTTTAGATGATAATAAAAATTGGCTCCAAACTATTCCCACTGCTTTATACACCTTGAATGATAATATTTTAAGTAAAATAGATTCATTTAAATTCCCAGGTAGTATTCTACTTTTTGAAGTATGGATGCATTTAGGTATAAATGCTCTATATCCTCGTGTTGTGTTACACTTTAAATTTCCTGGTTTTTTAAAAGGAGAAAAAGTTCGAAATGTTTTTCAATTTATTTTTTCTACTTCTCGTGGTTTTGGCTTTCCAATTTACTTTGGCCCAGAATTTTACGAGTATAAGTTTAAAATTGCTAAAATAATTGAACCGTTTTTAAAATGGGGTTATACTGTCCCTCACAGGGCAAATCAGGCAATTAATATTGGAAATAAACGCCTAAAATCTAAGAGACATCACCCTGGTGAATTTGAGTCAGTAATTATTTCAGAATTTGATAATAATAAATATAAAGCAATAGATACGCTTCTACATGGATATTTCACAAATGATCCTAAAAATTTGGGACATTTTTCTTCTTTTGATGATATTCTTCAAAATATTACCTTCTCTTATTCCATAGGAGATCATGCAATGAGTGTGAATAAGAAACCAATGGAAAAAATCTTAAAAGTCCCCCTACTTTCTCATGAGTTTATTATTAAGAAATATAGCATAGATTTCTATACTTACATTGAGAAATTGATGAAAGTTAATGAATTACTGAAAAGAAAAATTAACTTTTTTAAAAAAAAAAGAAGTGATCTTATAAATGA
>JBHLNY010000230.1:0-5628 GCA_048941065.1 Promethearchaeota archaeon | reverse complement strand
TTTTGTTCTATTGAAGATCTAAGGGAATTTATGCTTTAACTTTTGGTCTTTTTCTAAATTACTTATTTCAATTCCAAGTTGATACGCTTCTTCTAATTGATCTTGGCACATATTAATTGGAATATCTTTTTGTTCATCTTTATTATAGGTACAGCATGTAATTATGAATAATTTGATGTTAAAAAATGGCGCTATCCGTTCAAAAAATGCAACTGTTGATTCACAGTGATGACGATAAGTAATTATGACTACAAATGTTTTGTTTCCAAAATCTTCCCATGCAAGGGCTTCCATCCTATCGAACACTGTCTTTAGTTGAGCCGTCATATACCCCCAATACATAGGAGTGGCAAAAACTATTGTATTTGCTTTTTTATATGCAGAATATATTTCTTCCATATCATCTTTTATAGCACAGTTATGATTTACTGAGGTTGCGCATGTTAGACATCCTTGACATGGTTTAATATTTAATTCATTGGTGTAAAAATGTTTTACCTCCTTATCTCCATTATAATTCAATCCTCTTATGAAATAATCAACTAAAGTATCTGAATTTTGATTTTTTCTAGGGCTACCATGGAATATTATAGTTTTCATAACTATAAACTCTCTTTCTAAAAATATTTTTATTATCCCACTACATTTTTGCTTATTTATAAGAATTTGTTAGTAAAAAGTTTAATAAACCAGATATTATGGAAAAATCGTATAATTTTCAAAAAACCTTCTTTATAATTTGTATCCCCTTCAAATAAACATTTTTACTTTTTTCAAAATTTATTAGTCGTTTGTAGATGTTTAGAAAGTTTTGATTAGAAATTATAATTTCATTTTTAAAATATTTACTCATTATATTTAGAATTATTTAAAACGAAGTAAGGGAAAAAGACTGATAAAAATGAAAGAAGGAATACCATTCTTTGATGAAATTTATAAATCTAAGTCCAAATCTAAAATTCTCAAATAAATTTTAACTACTTCTCTCCGAAATTTTTATTTTAAAAGAAATACATATTTCTATTTATTTCCCCATCTAATAATCATAATTAATTAGCAGATGAACTATTTTTTAGTGAGTATTTTGAAAAAAAATTGATTTTAGTATTGTTAATGATAGTCATAATTGTTTTAGGAGTCGGTATAATTCTTTTTATTAAATCTCTACCACTAATTGATAGATGAATTCTTCCATCTCTCTTTTTTTTTATATAACATTAAAAATTTCGAAAATAATATTCCAAGCAGAATTGCTGTAAAGAACAAAATTAAAGGAAATCCAGGAATACCTAAAGGATGGGAACGTTCGAATATGATAATTATGAAATCAAAGGTATCGTCTAAAGGATCTAGATCAGCGATATGATATGTATCTATTTCATCAAGTCGAATTATAAAACCTTCCATTTCAAACTCAGACATATTTGTTCGGGGCACAATAATTGAAGAAGCTGATGAATTTATTTGTAGTTCATCAATACCATAATGATCAATAATGCAGAATCGTGTGGACTTTTCAATTCCAATCGTGGTATTTAAAATAGGTGAATATGTGTAAATTGGCACATCAGTGTTATCTGTTAAAAGTCGGTTGAGAGTACTTTCTGCTATTTGTATTAAACCAAATCCTACATCACAATTTTTAGCATATAAATAATCTGCTGTCATATCAATCGAATCAATGAAGAAGCCGATTTGTTGATTTTCACATACAATATTCTGTAAAACAGCATGATTGCAATGTTGTATTAACAATCCAAAACTACAAGATTCTGTAATATGGATGTTAGATAAATGAAGATTATGGCAAGCTATAAAAATTAATTGTCCATAATGGTAGGCTTCTTGTCCTGAAATAAATAAATTATCCATATATTTAAATACACCAAGGGGTTTGTCATTAACAAAATTATTAACATCATTCTCTAAAACATGACCAAAGTCAATTAAGAAACCACAACTGAAAAGTTGATTGCTAATGAGGGATACTATACGACCTGCAAATACTCCTATTGAACAATCTTGAATATGACAAAATTCGATGACAGATATAGTAGTTTTCGAGTTTACATAAATACCAAATCCTCCATACCACCAATTTGGAAAAGTTGGATCGTCCAAATCATCCGGAACTTTTACTGTTACCCAATTACAATTTGAAATATCACATTTAGAGACATTTACCGCAATGTGAATCCAAGGACTTAAAATACTTATGCCACAACCATTACTCTCTACACCTTGAATACTATGTATATAATCAGTTGAAACTCCAAAATCTAGATAAATCCCAATAGAAATGGAGGAAATCCTGCAATTACGAATTGTAAAATTTCCTTCTGCATCTATATAAATCCCTACATCTGAAAAATTCAAATAAGTATGAGATCCATCCTTCATAGTTTTTATCCCCTCTCCTTGAATTTCAATATTTTCAATTATATAGGGATTAATAGTACTCCCACTACCAGTTATAAATGGATAAAGAGACCAATCACTTGGAGAACTTATATTAATTGGAGCAACAGCGGTATAATCAGAGGCTAATGGAACTTTCTCTACTTTCTCTTCTTGAGCTATGTAATTTTTTTTAATAGAATATTTATCAAAAATTTCAAGAAATGCTGAATTTAAACTAAAATAACTCAGAACAAATATTACTCCTATAATAACAATATAAATCCTTCTAATTTTTACCCGTTTAAAATGATATAATTTAATTTTTCTAATTATTTCTCCCTTCTTTATTGGATTATAAATTTAATCCGGTTTCAATAGAATTATAGATAAAATTAATATTTAAAACTTATTGAAAGTAAAGCATAGTTTTTCAGTTTCTTTATGTATGTAGTTTGTGTTCAGAGATGAACTAACTTTTATCCTTAACTCCATCAATTTTTTTGAGCAGTAGTTAGTTACATTTATCGATAAAAAATTGGTAATTTCTACGAAATTCCAAAATTTATTCCAATCATCCACCTTTCCCCTAGCTGGGGTGATTTATTAGGTTATAAAATTTATCGCTTATTCTAAAGGGTATTCAATAATAAAGTCAAATATTCCGAGTAATGCGGTATACTTATAGGATGTAGTTTTACGTCTATATTTCAGAATATGTATTTTAATGCCCTTAAAATCTAAATCCTACGATATCATCATAATTGGAGCCGATCCTAGAGAAAAATTGCAGTTTAACATCCAAGTGTGAAATAAAAAAAAGGAAAAATTAAAGAATTTATTGAGGTTCTCTTTTTCTCCTTCTCAACAAGAATAAACTTACTAATCCTACAATTGCTCCTACGCATAGCACTGAGATGATTATAATTAAAATTAACGGAAATTCTTCTGTAGGTTCTCCTTCCCCTTTTAGAAGGGATGCGGGATCTACTGCAATATCTATTTCAAAATATTTATCTGCATAATTCGTAGCAGAGATGGTCATATTAAGAAGAATGGGATCTTCCCCAGGAGCCACTGTTATTGGTTCTAATGAAACAAAATAATAACCACTTCCAAGATTTTGAACATCATTACTTATATTAATTCCATTCCACCACATCTGAATCTTAGCAGTATCAATTCCAAGAATACTAAAACCCCCTATCCCTTCCAATATGGAATAGATATAAAAACTAATATTAAATACAGCTTCACAAAATATTTGTTCTTCTATTTCTACATTCAATATGTTAAAATATCCATATCTGTATTTAGATAGAAGCATGTCACCCATTAAACTTCCACTAAAATAGAAATTATCTTCAAATTCTAATATCATGTCAGAGTAACCTCGATCACTCCAAGTAAAATTCCATCTCTCTCTGCCAAATGGATCAAATTTTACTAAGAAACCCCTTGCTCCAGCACTATTAGTTGCGCCTAAAACATAAACATTTCCAGAAATATCTGTTTCAATTACTTCCGAATATTCCCATCCATCTTCACCCCAGGTACTATTCCATAATTGATTTCCCGCGCGATCACATTTTAAAACAAAAAGATCAAATTCTTCCGAGGGTGAAGTTCTTGTTCTTGCGACGATGTAAATACCTGAATAATCAATTGCAATTCCATGAGCTTCATCATAGTCATTACCGCCCCAGGTACGTGTCCATAGTTGATTCCCTGAGATATCATATTTTACTAAACCAATTTCCCAATTTGTCGTCCAATAATTACCTGCAAGAAATATATTATCCATTAAATCTATTATTATTGCATTTGCTCTGAAATCACCACCTATATATGAGCGAGTCCAAATCTCGGTACCGAGGCTATTATATTTCACTAAAACATTTACACGCCCTAAACTATCAGACAATCCAGTAACATAAATGTTATTAGATGAATCTATTGCTAATGCAGAACACCTGTCTCTATCAGTTCCCCCCCAAGTTCGATTCCAATGTTGATATCCAGAACTGTCATATTTTAGAAGAAACATATCCCTCTCTCCTGCTCCAAAACTCTCTGTTTCCCCAGTTAAATAAATATTGTTATTGGAATCAATTGCTAATCCGAAACACATATCTCTATTAGGTCCCCCCCACGTGATGTTCCATTGAGGTATGTAGTTAACATCAAGTTTTACTAAAATAACATCATTATTAGTAAGTCCAGCGAGATAAATATTTCCTGCTGAATCTTTGGCAAGATACTCAGCATATTCTATATCATCGCCTCCCCAAGTAATATTTAATTCACAAATTAAATGTTGACTATCAGAAGAGTCTGGTAAAATATCAGGAGATACTCTTTCAAAAACTCCACGATTACTTAAGTGTTGTTGAAAAATTAATAGAGAAAAGATTAAAAATACAAAAATTGAACTTTTTAATTTGCTTCTCATTTTTATTTCGCCAAAAAAGTGTTATAATATATTATAATTTGATAATTTTATATTTAACCTTTATGTCGTGTATTCCTCTTTAAAAAAAAATGATTACGGTAAAATTGATATTGAAATTCTGATTTTAATAGCCTTCGAACCACGGATTTTTAATATACTTAACAAATACTGTGCTATGTTAAGAACTTACTCCGATATTATAAATGGCGTCCTCTTTATTGGATATGCAATCTCAGATCTTTTTGAAATAAAACAATTATCAAGATCTCTAGCCATGCGAATAGCAATTTCAAATGGAATACCCATTGATAAGTAATTTTGTGGAAACCAATAATTTCCCGTAGGATCCGTCGGTCCGATAATAATACAATTTTTTGGAGCTTTTTCAACCATCCCCGCAGGATATGATAAAAAAGAAGCACATGAGGGCCCCCACGGGATCTGAATATTAAATCCTTCCTCTGATCCAAAGTATGCTAATGAACATAGATTTCTTATTTGCTCAGAAATTCCAAAGCAAATAAAGGCTTTTACCTTAAGATCTTGCTCATCTAAAGAATCACACTTTTGAATTATAATATATTTCCCAAGAGGAGTAATTTTACCAATGGAATTTAACCTTTTTTCAGCAAGTTCAGGATTTGCTATTAAAAACTCAGAAGAACCATCTCTAAAATCTTTTGACCCTGTTGAAAGAAAATATTTTAACTTTGGTTCAAAACTCTTAAAGCCAAACCACGCCTGTCCTCCTGGACAACACCCTTCTAATGCGTTATTTC
>JBHLNY010000229.1:0-5635 GCA_048941065.1 Promethearchaeota archaeon | reverse complement strand
ATAATTTCATTTAAAATTTTATTTCTTAACAATTTTACTATACATTTTCTTCCCGATCTAGAGCATTAATTTTTTTGAACTGTTTTAGATTCCATCCCAGTGAATCCGTAATTCATTACATTTATGGAAAAGATCTAATACGTTGATGGGTGCATCCCAGGGTTTTACATTCTGGAATTCTCGATAAGCTCTGTTAACATTAAAGAATAATCGCTCTGGTTCGCTCCAATCAGCAAAAGGTCCGAGATTGATTTTCTTCGATGCTTCGAGAGGGTCAAGTCCCTCATTAAAGAACCTCTTGGACTCAGAATATACAAACTCGAAATAAGCTCGCAACTGCTTCACTTCATCAACACCACAGAGAGGACCATGCCCCGGTACAACAAACTCCGGTTCAAAGGATAACACAAGATCTAATGCTTCAATCCACTTAGCATGCGTGCCTTCCCAACCGATTGGTGTACATTTCCAGAAGACAATATCACCAGCAAAGATAACTTTATGATCAGGGAGATACACGATTAAATCACCAGAAGTGTGTGCTGGGCCAACATAAATAAGTTGGCATGGGTAACTATCAAGTTCAAGATCAAGCCTATCTTCGATTATATGATTTGGTACCATAAGCTCAATTCCTGAAAAGTCAAACTGACTTAATCCCACAACAAATTGTTTCATTCCTGGTGGAAAAACCTCAGGATTTTGTATCCATTTCTGGAATAATCCTGGCAAATTACGCTTTTTTTCTTTTTCTATTTCTTCAGCACAGAGGCGATGTGCAATAATCTCAGAGCCTTGGAAAAGCTGATTACCCCAGGTATGATCGCCATTATGATGGGTATTCACGAGTCGTCGTACTGGAATAGTTGATACCGTCTTATAGAGCTCGATCATCTGCCTCGTACGGTTCAAATCATAAAAGGTATCAATTGCCAATCCTCCACCAAGATTTACGAACCCAGTGTTATTCCATCCAATTCCCCTGTCCTCCTGTAAACATGCATATACATCCTTTGTTATTTCTTTAAGTTCCATTATTCTCCTTTCATACTTTATTTATTTCTTAATTATTAACTTTAGCGCTTTTTTCATTTTTGTTAAGAAATCTTGGTAAGAAAAATAGATTTCAATAATAAAAAAAAAATCTATATATATAATATTATCAGATTTTAGATATATTGAATTAAGATGATGGATATACAGGTATAGAGTTAAAAAGAGGAGTTCCATTTAATTCTAATTACGACATGATTATTTAATCAGATCAAAAAGTTTGTCAAAATTTACATGTATACTGTATCAGTGAGCACTTTAATCAAATTATAGTAATAAAAATTAATTTATAAAAGATCTAAGAAAATTATGATTTTCCGATGATAAAGCTTTCAATAAAAAACAGTAATGTTAACATAACTATCATCTGATAAAGCTTTTATAGTATAGAATCAATTTTTAACTTACTAAGAATTCTAATTTAAAACAAAAATTAGAGGTAAAAATCAAATGGCTCATATGTTAGTTACAGGTTGGTATCCTCCTAGTATGGCTAAAGAATTATTAAAAGTTTATATGTCAAAAGATAAACCAGTATACCCCGATTTCGTAAAAAAAATTCATCATTGGACAGTAATTTCTTCAGATGGTCATTATAAAACATATGCGGTGTATGAGTTTCCAGATGATAAAATAAAGGAAACACTAATGGCAATTGGCAAAAGATATAGTTTATATGCTACAGTGGAGGGCTACAAATACTATCCTGAATTATTAATGGATGCTGAAGAAGTAATTAAAAATATTTTTTAATTTTAATAAATTGATCTATTTTTTTTATACTTTTTATTTGGTGTATCTTATTGTATAAGGTTGCAGAATTAATTTATTCACCGAATAAATATGAAAAAATACTCATTAATCTAAGAGAATCATTAATAAAATATTTTACAGTAATTGTTCAACATGAAAATATAAAAGAAGCAGAATCTTGGTATGAACGGATTGAAAAAATTATTAAATCTAAAAATGAAGATTATATATGTTTTGAAGTCAAAAAAGAAGATGATATTGTTGGATTTTTAATTTTTAGACTTATAAACCAAAATTTTGCCTTAATTAGACATTTCTTTATATTAGATACTGTTGAGAGAGAAGAGGTTGCATTTATTCTATTAAATGAAGCCATTGAAAAGTTAAAATCTACTAATAATAATATCAAATTTAATAATGCAGCTTTTACATTTCCAGAAGACTACTTAGTAGATCCACTAAAAAGACTTGGATACAGTATAGTGAAGAGATATAATATGACACTGAACTTAGATTTATTTGATAAAACTCATGCGTTGTTATCTAAATATTTCTTTGCTTCCTTAAATGAAAGTGAATTTACTGAAATAGCAGAGTTTTGTGTAGATGCGTTCAAAAATCATCCTGATTCAACTTTTTGGGAAGAAATAAATTCAGCTCCTCTTTATTTAGAATATTTGAAAAATAGTATGACAACCTTTATGCTAAAAGAATGTTCATTTGTCGTAAAAGATGAAAAAGGAAAGATCGTTGGAATATGTCTAATTGAAAATGGAGACAAAGAAGGTGAATTTATCATCCAAAACATTGCTGTCAAAAAAAATCTCAGAGGAAAAGGAATTGGAGCAGCTCTACTTTCAAAATGTTTGAATATTATTAAAAAAAAAGGTTATAGAAAAGCAATTCTTACTGTTACAGAAGGGATTCCGTCTCAAAAAATGTATGAACGCTTTGGTTTTAAGAAATATAATTCATTTAATGTGATAGCGAATTATAATTCTAAAACTTGAAGTCTTGAATATCCGTCTTTTATGAAATCATAATCGAGTAATTCTATCTTTTGTGGAATTATCTTTAATAATAATTTTCGCTTTCCTCGTACAATTTTTTGAGCCTTATCGAATTCTTTATCTCCTTCTCTCAAAAATATTAACTTTTCTTTTCCTGATGCCGTTATTTGCATACCTTGAACTTTTCCTTCGGATAAAGGAGTATAGATGCCAATGCTAACAATTGGATTTTTTTTTATATTTTCAACTTTTCTTCCTGGAGCAGGCCCTACATATATATTAAAACTTTCTTTTTCTGTATAAAAATCCATGGGCGTTGCTCTTGGAATATTGTTGCTACAAGTACATAAAACTAATACCTTTCTTTTATCTAAGAAATTTCGGATCTCTTTTTTTAATTCCTTTACAGGCATTTCACTCATGAGAATTATCACATTAAAAATATTATAAAACTATGTTATTATCATAAAAAGCTTCCAAATAAAATAAAGTTTTGATGAGGAATTATTGATTATGTATATTTTACAATATTATGACGGGGTTTTATTCTTCATATTTATATACTATTTCTTCGACTATTTATATAAAAATTATATTAAAGAATTTTTAGTTAATTTTTCAATTCAGTAGAATTATATAAAAAACTAATTATTGGAAATTATGGCAGAAGATTCATATAAAGATGACTCTAATGAGACAGATTTTTTGATTAGGATATATAATTGCCCAAAATGCAAAAAAACTCACAGTATTAAGTTAAATAAAAATCTATCTAAAAACAAATCGAATTATCCCTTTTCTTATGCATATCTCCATTCTTCTGAAGGTAATTTAAAAGATTTACTCACAATTCTCTATTTAGATAAAGAATTACAAGTACGAGGAGTTAATGTTATAGTAATACAAGATAGTTTAGGTATTTTTTCTGAAGAGTTAACTAGAGAAATTACAGAAAAATTGATGGATGAAATCGTAAGCTTACAAGAAGAAAACTTTCAACTAAAAGAACTTTTAACTAAAATTGAGATAAATGAATCAAATAAAACTAAAGTATTGACGGATGAGATAGCAACTATTTCTAGTTTAGAAGATGTAATTGAAATAGAGGAAGAATGGATAAGTCAAGAAATTGAAGAAGTAGAAAAGGATACTTATAAAAAAGCATTAATTACAATCAGAACCAAAACACCGGCATCAATACAATCCAAAACTCCTGCTAAAGAACCAGTTGTTGAGGGTAATAAGATTTCAGTCTACTTATTATCAACCATAGGACCTGGTGAGAAAAAACAAAAATTAATAATTGATACTTATAATATCATCAGCGAGATTAAAAAGACAATAGGAAATGTCTATGGATTGAACCCAATAAGTTTTCACTTATCTTCTGGAGGTATTACATTTGACGAAAGTTTGCCCTTAAAGGATTATAATTTAGTTGATGGAGATGAAATCCTTATAATCCCTTCAAGCACAGCAGGTTAATCATATAACAACAAAAGCATTCTTATCGCATCATCTGAGAAAGAAATGCAATCCTGTTGCCTTTTCATTAAATATTCTCCTCATATTGCTGATTCATAAGAATTATCACATTGATATTTTATTATATGTTATTATCATTAAAAATATTCAAATAAATTAAAGTCTAAAAATACAAATATTAGTTTTGAATATTTTATAATTTTACTCAAAAACAAGAATTCAAAAAGGAGTTAAATTCCTACTAAACTTACAGGAGAAGAATTATTATCTGAATCTAAAGCTGCCCTTACATAAGGAGAAACGGGTCCATTTGCTACCACCATAATTTTTATCTTAGAACCTAAAGTAGGATCCATGCTCGTTCCGAATTTTAACTGGGCATTTTTGGGGATTTGATTTGAAATAGTTGAGATGACTTTATCCACTTTATCTAAAGATAAAGTATGATCTCCAGTAACAGATACTAAACATCTTTTAACTTGACTCGGATCTGGTTTTAAAAGAGGATTATTTAAGGCTAACTTTGACTTTTCAATTAAATCTGGTTCATCTCCAAAAGATTCGGTTATTCCAATTAATCCAGAAGGGTATTTTTCTTTTTTTTCAAAAACTCTTTTCACATCAGCAAAATCTATATTTACTAGCCCACAGTTATTAATTAAATTGACAACTTCACCGATATTTCTTATTAAGACCTCGTCCATTATTTTAAAGCCTGTAATCATAGGAATTTTTCCAACAATATGTAATAAATTATCATTAGGGATTGCGATTAATGTATCAGAATATTCCGCTAAATTTTTAAGACCAGATGTTGCTCGAATTGCTCTTTGGTCACCCTCAGATTTAAAAGGAAGTGAACAAAAAGTCACAACTATACAATTATTTCTTTTTGCCTCTTGTGCAATAATAGGAGCTGCTCCAGTACCTGTGCCTCCACCTAAACCACAGGTTAAAAAGATAATATCAGCATTCAATACTTTTCGAATTCTTTCCCTATCTTCATCTGCAGCTTCAGCTCCAACAGATGGATCATTTCCAGAACCCAATCCATGACATTTCTCTTTTCCGATCAATATTTTATTTTTTGCATTTGAATAATATAAATCGTGAGCATCAGTATTAATATTTAAAGTCTCTGCATCGCTAATTCCCATATCCTCTAATCGGGAAACTGTATTATTTCCTGCCCCTCCTACCCCTACTACCAAAGATTTAATCCTTAAAACTTTTACTAAATCCGAGAGAAATTTATCGTCATCACAGATATCTTCAGGACTAGCACTTTCTTTATGAAAGTTTTTAATTTCATTAAACCTTGCTCTTACAGATAA
>JBHLNY010000228.1:0-5687 GCA_048941065.1 Promethearchaeota archaeon | reverse complement strand
AGATACCCATAAGGCAACAATATACCAAATAGGAGGAATAAATAGAAAAGTTATAGCGATAAGTGTTACCCAGGATGTAATTAATTTTCTCATTCTTTGTTTGAATATTAAATCTACATCTTCTATTTTTTTTGAAGGTAAAACCAAAGAAAGTGCTCCAAAAATTCCAAGCATAACAAAGAGAGAATGATACCAATTTAAATAATTCAATTGTAAAGGTGATAATAAAGTACCTATAGATATCGCAATAAGCAAACTAAAAGTAATCCAGATAAATTTGATATGCAATTTTAAAAAATTGAAAATTTTAATACAAATCTGTTTTATAAATTCTTTTAATCGACTAAAGAAATGTAGTAAAAAATCTATGAATTTATTGAAAAATTTCTTTAAAACTTCAAGCATAAATATAAAGAGATAAAAAGTTAATGCAATAGGAAAGAAAATAATACTTGTTGAAATTTGAGAGGAAGCAAAATAAATTGTTAAACTTGTTAATAAAGAGATAACTCCCCCATAAGTAAAAGAGGTACTAGGGGCTCTCTTATATGGCCTAGATAATCCAATATTAAATATCGAAAAGATTAAAAGTGAAGTACAAAGGCTTAATGGAAGAGATAGATTTAATGCATAATATAACCCCATAAAAATATCAACTGATAGTATTGATAGAATTATAAAAAAAGCAGCAAATCTAATATTTTTTAATGATTTCTTTTTAAAAATTTGAAAGTATTGTTCATCTACATAAGTTATTATTGTTAGAATTACAAAAGAAAGCAAGAAAAGATTAGTAATTAACAAGAAATCTAATTTTGAGAAGAATAAAGGCCATATTATAAAATCAGAATACAAAATAGTAACTAGACTTTTTCTAATTTTACCTTTATTTGAGCTTACTACTGGTAAAAATTTGAACAATTTGAATAAATAAAAAAGTTCTAAGACAAGGATTAAAATCAGAGGAGGAATTAACGAAATCAAAATATCGAATAAATAATAGATGTAACTCCATGTTACATAAAGGAATGAGGAGCCCATAAACAACAGCCAAGATATCCCTTTCATATAAATTGAAAGGTTTCCTAAAAATTTCAAATTAAGAGTATCAAGGATCATTAATTCATGGAGAAATAGACTTACAATCAAAATAAGTAAAAAAGCATCAATTCTGATTAAAAAAAGAGCCTGAATTATAAAAGTTAAAGCAGATAAATATGTCATTATTCCTATAAAACGATAACCCTTAAGTGTAAGATTTTTAAATTTTTCTGCTTCATTAGGATAAAAATGGGATAAAGAGAGAAACAGAGAATAATTTGTGTAAAATTGCATATATAAAAGGCTAAAGACTTCAATACTTATTAAAAGGGGATTATATTCTACGAATTGGTTTAAGATTAAAAGAGTTGCTAACGAGATTATAAAATAACTTATAGTGTGAACAAGTCTTCCATAAGATTCTCTTAACTTTCCAATAAAAACGATATCTAATGAGGTTAAAGCAAATAAAGTTAATTGAGACAGTAAAATACTTTCGAAAACTCCTAAAAATTCGATCGAATACCCATAAATCACTAAACAAGCTTCGAGATATAATAAAAATGTAATCAACGAATTGGTTTTTGTTAAAAAGTTAGGAAATTTCTCCTTTATAAATAAAATATTAGCATATTTTACAGTAATAAATGATACACACGTTTCAATTAAAACTATAAAATAAATTGTGAAAAGATTTAATATATGAAATTCTGAAAACAGAACAACCCAATTAATAGCAAAAAATATTTGAAAAAGAATTATTAGTAGGAGTTTTATACTAATTTGCATCCTTTCTTTAATTTTTTTGATAAAATTGCTAAAAATTAACAGTAAAAATGTTGAGTTTTGAAGAAATAATAAAATAGAGGGCATCCCGTGTAATTCTTCAAAGATTAAAACTATACCTTGAGATATTAGAGAAGCGATATAATATGAAATCCATATAAATGAATTATATATAAGGATTAAACGCATTATTGATTCAAAATTTTTATTTTTAATATTAAAATATACCATAAAGTAGGAATCAATTAAGTTTCCCAAAGAGATTAATAAAAGTAAGAAGTAAATATTTAAATGGAATACATAAAGGAAAACACAAAATATATTCCAGAATGCTAGCCATGACCAAAACATTAACTTATATCGATATGCTACGAGTAAGTAATAAAAATATCGATTATCAAGAACAAATAATTCAATAAATAACACTCCACTAAAGATCATTCCGCTAAATATTATAAGGAATAAGTAAATGGAAATTGGTACTTTCAGGTCCAATTTAAGTATTAATAAGAAGAGATTAGAAGCTACAGCTATAGGGAGAACTAAGTATAAGATAAGACTAATTTTATGAATAGAAAGCAATAAGTTTCTTACTTTTAAATCGATTTCTGCTTTTATAATATACTTTAAACAGAATAGAAAAAGAATTGGAAGAATGATTGAGATATTAAGGATTTGATAAATAATTATTAAATCCTTGAACATAATTTGCTTAAATACAATTGAACTTACAAGAGAGAGGAGCATTGAAATATAGATCGAGTTTACTAAGAAACAGATTAGGTTCTGCATTTTAATTTGATTCTTATCTTTGAAAAAATAGGATAACTTGTTTTCTCCTCTTATTTTAGCCCCTTTAAAATAAGAATTTGAGATATTCATTATAATTTGAAAAATAATTAAGTAATCAATCAAAAATATTAAAGTTGCCAAAAAAAATGATGATCGTACAGAATCAATTAACAAGAATAATTCATGTATAAGAAATGTTAAGGGTAAAGGAAAAATATACCATAAATATAATCTAAAATTGCCTAATATCATGTAAATGAAGAATAGATTAATCGCTACAAAATTAGCTGCTATAAAGAATGGAATCTCCGCTAGAAATATTGCTAGAAAAGAAGAATATGCGGAAGAAATACCCAATGAAAGAGCTAAAATAGGAATTGCTTTATTTATTGTAATTTTCATTTTAAAGTAGTTAAAAACAAAAAAGGAACCACCCCACACTGCGATTGCTAAAAAGATGGCAATGAATAATAGATTAGGAAATAAAATTAATGAATTAAAAGTTAACCATGAAATACTAAATATCAGAATCCAAGAAGCAATTAGGTCTATTAATCGTTTAATTGGTTTAATATATTTAGAAGTAAAAAGACTAAATCCTACTAAAATAAAGGTCATATTCAGAGCAAAAATAGGATCTAAGATTATATAAACCAAAACAAAATAAAGTGTTAGAAAAATCCCAACTATTGCTGTTGCATATGAACTAATGATAATGGGATATCTTATTGATCTAAAAGCTGGAAAAAAGGAAGAAATTAAAAATAATGTGGCAATGGCAAAAATATCAATAGAAATCGCAATTTCTAAAGGTATTTTTAATGCCAATAAGAAGATTATTAAAAAAATCCCGTTAATCGTTATAAGAAAAAACCACAGTATCGAAATAGTCTTCCATAATTTTAATTTAAAGAAAATGGGTGCTAACAAAACAGCAGCAAAGATAGCAAAGATCAAATATCTTAATGGAATATTATCTACAAATAAATTTTGACTAATCCAATACAGCAGAGCAAGGTTTATGCCCCATACAACGAGTAAAATTTGGTATAAATATAATTTAATTTTAGTATATACAATTGGTAATAAAAAAAGAAAAGATATTATAAGTGTAAGAAGAAAAGATCCATTAATTTCATATCCAAAAAAATCTATTGCACGTGTAGCAATATCAATACCTCTAAGACTTCTGTATAGTAGATAAAAGTTAACAAAGGGTACAATAAACCAAGCAAACCATCCTGTTTTCCAGATTGCCCAAGATATTTTCCATTGATATATCCCGATAGATAAATAGAATAGAAAGATTCCAAAGTCAATAGCTATGATAATCGGAAATATTTCTCCAAAAGGTATTGAAAGAGATAAACTAATAAAGATATATAAAAAAAAGGGAAAACTAATAACGATATTCAGTAAAATAATGAAGAAGGAGAGATTTCTTAACCGTACTGGCAATTGGTTATATAGTAAAACATAAACTAATCCAGTAATAGTTGATGTCAATGTAGTTGTGAGAATAATATTATATGAACCATAAAGAGGATTATTAAAAAGCCAGGAATATGATAATAAACTTACAATATCAATAATAAATAGAATTATAATGAATCTTTTTATAAATAATTGATATTCTTTAGAAACTAACTCAAATTTGGCAAAGTAAGAAAATGTAATAGGAGATAATATTGAAAATATTAGAAGAAAAGTAATTATTAAATTAAAAAGTGATAACTGAACCAGTAAAATAATTACAAAGGAAAGAAAAAAGCAAACTAAGATTTTCGCAATTATCCATGATAGAAATTCAATAATCCGTTGTATTTTGATAAATTCAAGGTGAATTGAAGAACTGCTAATTTTCAGTAATAAAAACATTATTAGAAAAAAGAAACCGAGATGCCAAAACAGATTAAAGAGTCGCATCTCATTTGGTAAATAATTTAGAGCTTTACTAAATTGAATTAAAGAAAAACCTATAAATGAAAGAGATATAACTGATCCATAATATAAGATACTCTTAAGATATTTAAGAAAATTCAAGTCTTTTGAGTAGAGTTGAAATAATTTGTAAGTATAGATATTCAAAATGAAAAAGGTTAAAATGGAACACTCTATTATTAAAACTTTTAATATAAGAATAGACGGTATTAAGCTTAATGATATAATCTCAAATGATATAAAAATTGAGAGACCTAACCATTCAAAGATCTGCAATAATGTTAATGCTTTGATGTACTTTTCTTTAATTTTAAAATATTTTGCTATTAATTCATAAAACCTTGAAAAACCAAATAATAGTAAAATTGTAATAATTGAAATGAGAAAGTAATCCACACTTAAACCTAATAATTCTAATTCTTTGCCAAATATAGTTGGAAGGCATATTGTTAATCCAGACATGAGTAAAGTGTTAAAACTTAAGACTTTCTTTACAATAGATTCATTTATAAGTCTATTTCTATATGAGTAAATACTTGGTATGAAAAAATAGCAGGATGCAAAAATAAATGGTAAGAAAAATCTAAATAGTGTCTCAGAAAAAATAATAAAGAAGTAAAAAAATACAGTAGTTCCAGTTAAAAGAAAAGCAATCAAAGTGGCAAATTTTAAAATGAATCTCTTAAGATTTTCTCTTATTTTAAAATTTATGATAATTAGAATTGCAAAGAGAATATATAGAGTAAAATTGATAACATTCATAACTGTGAAAAGATTAACAGTTAATCCTAGTGTAATTAACTCCAAATAAATGAATGTTGGAATAAGAGTTAGAAGAACTGTCAATAGAAACGTATTACCAATTAAGAGTTTCTGCCCAAGAGATACATTTATAAGTTTTTTTCTATATAAATATGTACTAGGAATGAAAAAGTAACAGGATGCGAAAATAAATGGTAAGAAAAATCTAAATAGCGTCTCAGAAAATAATATAAAAGCATAAAAAAATACTGTAGTTCCAGTTAAAAGAAAAGCAATCAAAGCTGCAAATTTTAAAATGAATCTCTTAAGATTTTCTCTTATTTTAAAATTTATGACAATTAGAATTGCAAAAAGAATATAAAGAG
>JBHLNY010000227.1:0-5734 GCA_048941065.1 Promethearchaeota archaeon | reverse complement strand
CGGGCGAGTCGGTGTCCATCACCTTCCGGCGGGACGGCCGCCAGCAGACGATCCGCTGGCAGATGCCCGTCGTCACCAACAGCAACCGGCTCGGCCGCCTGAACGGCCTGTTGCCGTACTTGCCTTTCTGGCTGGCCGGCACTGTTGCGCTGCTGTCCCTGCGACCACGAGACCAACGCTGGCGACTGCTGGTCTCTGCCAATTACCTGACCGCGTTCTGGCTGGCGGTGGGGATGGTATCGTTTTCCCACATCGCCGTCTCCTCGTTGGTGATGCGCGCCGTCACCTGGCTGCTTGTGCCGGTCTATCTCCATCTCCACCTCCTCGCTCCCGCGCCACTCGTCAGGCAGCGCGTCCGTTACTATCTCCTGCCCCCCCTGTACGCCAGCGCAGTCATCCTGGCCGCCCTGGAGCTTTTCCAGCTTCTGCCCAGCTCCGCGTATGCCCTGGGTTTATTGCTGGCCGTCCTGGGCAGCCTGGGGTTGTTGCTCTCTCGCTTGTTCGACCGGTCGTCCTCCTCAGTTCAACCGGCGACGCGCCTGATGCTGGCCGGCATTGGCCTGGCCTTCGGGCCCGGCCTCGTGCTGGGGCTCATTCCCAGCCTACTGGCCCCTGCCGCGCCGGAGGGCATGGCGGTCATCATGGCGATGCTGGCGATCCCGGCGTTGCCGTTGCTCTACACCTACGCCATCTACAAGCGCTATCTGGGTCCCCTGGAGTTCCGGGCCAACCGCCTGCTCAGCCTCTACAGCTTCGTCCTACTGTACCTGGCGGCCATCACCCTGGTTCTCCTGGCGGGCCGGGCATGGATTCCCTCGCCGGATGGATTCGCGACCTTCACGCTGGCCGTGGTGACGGTCTTTCTCGTCGCCGCGCCGACGTTGCGCACGCGCTTCCAGCGGCTGGTGGACCGCCTGGCCTACGGCATCCAATACAACCCGGACGAGCTCCTCCACGCCTTTGCCCGTCGCATCCCCGCGACCCTCGATCGCGCGGCCTTGGCCCGCTTGCTGGCCGACGAGATCGCGCCCAGCCTGCTCATCCGCCAGTCGGCGCTGTACTTGCTGGCTGACAACGAAGCCGATCTAGTCTACGCGCGCGGTGTCAGCCTACAAGAAACGCCGGCAACGTCCCAGCAGCTACAGCGCTTGCTGGACGAGGCGGGCCGCTACCGGCCGCCGCGAAACGAAGCCTCCGACGGGGCCGAGTACGACTGGGTGCGGCTGGCGGTCCCGCTGAAGACCCGGGAGCGGACGCTCGGCGTCTGGCTGTTCGGCCGGCGGGACCCGGAGGATTACTACCCGCAGCCGGACGTCGCGCTCCTGACTGCCCTGGGCGCCCAGGTAGCCGTGGCCCTGGAGAACGCCCGGCTGTACGAGGTGGTGCAGCGCGAGTTGGCCGAGCGCCAGCAGGCCCAGGAGGCGCTCTACGAGAGCGAAGAGCGGTTCCGCGACCTATATGAGAATGCCCCGCTTGCCTATTTCTCGGTTGGGGTAGACGGGTCCATTATCAGGTGTAACCGGCGCGCGGAAAAGTTACTCGGATACGCGAGGGAAGATCTGGTGGGGCGCTCCGTATTTGAGCTGTACGCGGACGCACCGCAGGGAAAAAGTAAAGCGTCGCAGGTCTTTCAGCGGTTTCGGGCCGGCGGGACGACAACCAATGAAGAATTGCAGATGCATAAGGTGGACGGTACGCCGGTGTGGATCAGCCTGACGGTGAATGCCGTTCGGAATGCCCGTGGCCAGATTGTAGAAAGCCGCTCGATGGTGATGGACATCACCGCGCGCAAGCAAGCGGAGGCGGCCCTGCATGAAAGCGAAGCCCGCTACCGCACTCTTTTCGAGAGCGCGCCAATAGGCATCGGCCTGGCTACTCCAGAGGGCCAGGTCTTGGCGTGCAATGACGCCATGTGTCGGATGACTGGCTACTCGGAAGCAGAATTGCGGCAGATTGATCTGAAAGACACGTACCAGAACCCTGAAGATCGTATGCGGCTCCTAGAACAGCTCCAGGCAGATGGCCGTGTCTCCGACTTTGAGGTGGGACTGCGGCGCAAAGATGGTACACCCTATTATGCGAGCCTAACCATAAACCGGCTCACCCTCGATGGCCAGGACGTCCTCCTGATGATGTCTCAGGACATCACTGAACGCAAGCAGGCGGAGGAAGCGTTGCGTCACTCGCTGGAGGAGACGGCCCGCGGACAGCGTCTGCTGCTGGCCCTCAGCCAGGCCGCCCAGGCCGTGCAACGCGCTCGTACGCCCGACGAGGTGTACCAAACTGTCGGAGACAAGCTGGCCGAGCTGGGTTACCATGCCGTGATCCTCACTCTTCGGACTGAGCCCCGCCCTGCCTGTCCCGTGCGTAGTCGAGGGGAGCGGGACGAAGGACCTCAGGACGAAGCCTTGACTGCTGACCAGACACACCTGGTCATCTCCCACCTGACCTTCGCCCCAGCCTGGGTGCGCATGGTCGAGAAACTATTTGGCCTGCGGGTGCAAGATTATCGCTTGCCGTTGGCGCCGGGTGGTACCTACCAGCGCATCATGACTACGGGAGAGGCTACTTTCGCCGAGCGGGGTACAGAGTTCATGGGAGAGGCGTTACCCAGGCCATTGCGTCCGGTGGCCAATCGGCTGGCGGGCCAGTTGGGGGTAGATCAGTACATTATCGCTCCGCTGATAGTCACTGGTCGGGCGTACGGCCTATTGACTGTCGGCGGGACCGACCTGACCGAGGTCGACGTACCAGCAGTGACTGCCTTCGCCAACCAAGCGGGTATCGCCATCGAGAACGCCCAATTATATGAGGACCTACAACACCAGATGGAGGAACTCCAGCGCGCCCAGGCCCAACTCATCCAGTCGACCAAGATGGCGGCCATCGGTACACTGGCCGCCGGCGTGGCCCACGAGTTATACAATCCCCTGGCCGTCGTGCTGGGGTTCGGCCAAGTGCTGCTGAAAGAAGCGACCGATGACGATCTGACCCGGAAGGGGTTGACTCACATCATCACCGAGACCCGCCGGGCCAACGATATCGTGCGCGGCCTGCTGGACTTCTCCCGCCAGAGCGAACAAGAACAGATCGAGGCCGACGTCAATCAGACGGTACAGGAGACCCTGGCCCTCGTCCGTCAGCTTCTGGAAAAGAGTAGCGTGACCGTCGAGGAACGCTACGCGTCCGATCTGCCTCTCATCCTGCTGGATGTCGGCCGCATGAAACAGGTTTTTCTCAACCTCATCAACAACGCTTTCCAGGCCATGCCGCGAGGAGGGACGCTGACGGTGACCAGCGAGCGGGTGGGGGACGAGGTGGCGGTGCGCTTTGCCGATACTGGGGTAGGCATTCCACCCGATGACCTGCCGCGCATCTTTGAGCCGTTCTTCACCACCAAGCCGGTCGGGCAAGGCACGGGGCTGGGATTGTCGGTCAGCCTGGGCATCGTGCAGGAACACGGGGGGCGCATCGAGGTGGAGAGCCAGGAGGGGCAGGGAAGCACGTTCACGGTGTGGCTGCCGGTGAGAGCCGCGGAGGGGCAAGAACGCCCGGCTGGAGAATCATGAGCGACAAGCGAACGGGCCGGCGATCATGCCAGCAGCCCCATCAATTCTGCAGGCATTTCCACCCCGCTGGTTTGAAGCAGCTCATCCAGGAACTGCGTTTGCCGTGCCAGCAAATCCATCATTGGGGTCGGGTCGACCAGAGGAATTCCCTCCAGCAATTGTCGAGCCTCCTGGTGACGCCTGACCAGGTGACAGGCACAGTAGCTTATGGCCCCGCATCGGATCAGGATCTGCTGGGCTTCCCGCAAGGCTTGCGGATCGTCGATCTGGAGCAGCAAATCCGCGAACCGGGCGCGATCTGGGTGGTTGGCTGTACGGGCATACAGGATAGGCAGGTTGTTGCGACCCTGTGTCCAGTCCGGGTTGGCCGGCGTTTGAAAAGCGTCGAACAGGTCGTCGCGGATCTGGATGCCCTCGCCGATCAGAAGGCCGAGAGCGCGCAGGCCGGCGGCCGCTTCAGCGCTGGCGTTCCCCAGTAACGCGCCCACATGAAGCGCCGCGCCGTAAAAGGGTGTGCTCTTGGCCCGCACCACCTTCCAGTAGTCTTCCTCGTCACGCAGGTTCTGCACGTCCCAGTGTTGGCCCAGGGCAGTGGATAGAGCCAGCCAGGCCAGGCTGGCGGTGACGGCAGCGCGCCGATCCGCGTCCACGGCAGCTTGTTCGACGACGCGAAAGGCCGCGGCCTGAAAGGCGAGGGCCAGGTTGGCCGTCGGGCCGCTGCCACTGCGGAGATACTCGCCCCGGGGGTCTTCGTCGAGCATATCGTCCACCAGGATGATACTGATCTGCATACAGCCAACCGCAGCAGCGCCAGGCACAGCCGCAGACGTGTCGCCGCCGACTGCCTGACAGGCCAGGACCGGCAAACCCCAACTCGGGCGCGGCTTCATGGTCCGTTCGAGGTGGCCGACCATCTCCGGCCAGGCGGCCACCTCTGGCAGAGCTAACACGTGCGCCTTGATGTCTTCCCCACTCATGCGATACCTCGGCGTATGGTCACGCACAGCGTGTGGCCGGTCTCCACACGCCGTGCTTTGCTATGCGGCGCCTAATCCTTCTCCTGTGGCGAATGACCGGTCAGGAGAGACGATTACTCGCCCCATCCCCCCCAGATATCCTGCTCGCCCTCTGCAAGGGCAGCGACATCCTCTGGTTCCTCGATGGTCGCGAGCTTACGCCACGCCGTCCACCACGGATCATCGTCCTTCTCCGAGCTGGTCAGAAGCGCGTGAAACTCCTCGATCGTCACGGGCATGTCCATGGTATTCACCTCCTGTTGACCTGGTTCGTTGCCCCACCTCAACCAAAACTGACCGATATCCAGCGTGTATCGTCTTGTCGCACCTCCGCAGCGAGTGGCTTCGTCTGTATTCTAACATGGACGCAGGCCCCCGTGAATCACCGGTGGTATAAAAAAAGAGGGCGATTTTCTCGCCCTCATTCGGACAGGAGTAGTAGCCCAAAGGCTGCTTACGGTATTGGCTCCCCTTGCCCCCTGCATAGTGATCAGGGTACTAGGCACCACCTGATCTTTCTTCGCCAACGGGTTTGGCCACCAGCCCCATGGATACAGCTAACAGCGCTGCCTGGTGACGGTCTGTGGCGTTCAGTTTGTACAAGATGCTACTGACATGCCGCTTGACTGTGTGGGCACTGATGACCAGTTTCTCTGCGATTTCTTGATTGCTGCACTTATTCACGATCAGTGAAAGCACTTCCAACTCGCGCTTGGTAAGGTCCAACCCCCTCGTCCTGACGCTCTCCCCCCGCATAGGTAGACGGCTTGTATCGAGATAGGGTATCATCTGCGAAACGAGGGCAGGATCGTAGTACCTGCCACCTGCTACCACCAATCGGATCAAGTCTGCCAACGAAGGCTCATAGTCGAAATGCTCTTTACGGACGAACGCTTCGGCTCCAGCGTTGTAGGCATCCAGGAAATTCGGCAATTCCGGGAAGCTGGTCAGTACCATGCATTTTACTTCCGGGAACCTGCTTTTGATCTGTTGGATGGCATCGATTCCCACATCCAAGCGGCCGTGCAGTTTGAGATCGATTATCGCCAAATCAGCCTCATGGCTATCTATGAGTGTCAGGATGTCCCCCGGTTCCGCAGAGGCACCAACCACCGCAATGTCATCATGGCCTTCCAGAACCGCTGTTAT
>JBHLNY010000226.1:0-5822 GCA_048941065.1 Promethearchaeota archaeon | reverse complement strand
GGTCAGCAGCATCAAGGTCCTGCCCAAACAGCTATAATTTTTACCCTTGAGCCTGTATTTGCTGTTCTTTTTGCTTCATTTATTATTGGAAATGAAACAATGACTTTGTTAGGTTGGTTTGGATGTGGATTAATTTTTATAGCAATTTTTATTACGGTTCTAAGAATTGAAGAAAATAATAAAAATAAAAGGATTTAATTAATGTATAATTGTAGCTTTAAATTATTTCTTTTTCATATTTAATCCACAACAACTAAATCCTCCTTCAGAACAAGCACCACTTTCTTCATCCGCACAATCACAGGATTTAGTTACTTTCAATTCAAGTCCACATTCTTCACAGACTAAAACATCTCCTTTTTTCAAATCATGACATGACATTATATTATCACCAATCATTTTAGATGGATACATTGAATATTGAAATTCAAAAGTTTAAAAATATTGGGATTTTAATTTAAAGATGTTTTTATGTTCTTTGTAATAATTTTTTTATTACATAATTAATAACACTGATTTTGAGATTTTAAAATTTGTAAGATAACTTATCTTAATAAATGAGAGAGATCTTTATTGTTTTATACTCATATTTTTCTCTAAGATGATCATATGGAATTATCAAGTCCAATTTGTTGTATTTTGATTTAAATTCTTAATGGATTTTATGGTAAGAACCGATAAATTTTTTCTTAGATGATTATTTGAATAAATTTAAATAAATGGGTTTTTACTATATTATAAATAAAGGGTTGTATTACGAGAATATTTTCCTTTATATACTTCAAACGGGATTTTTTATTTTATAATAGTCTAGTTAATGTGATATAAGTATGGCTGCACAGAAAATTAAAACAAACGAACTACACATTTGTGACAAGTGCGGCAATGTAATGATCACGAGAAAAATTGCTAACAATCATTCTAAAGAGAAAACATTTGAGAAAGTACTCCAATGTATAGTATGTAGGTATTGGATTCCTTTAGAATAAATCTTTACCTTCTTGATTTGTTTAGAAATTAATTAGGATCTATAGGTAAAATTACCCAAATATAAAAATAGAGGAATTATTTTACTTTTATCAATTTTTATTAAAATTATAAAGAAGGAAAGGGAAAAAGAAATTCGAGCGATTAGAAAAAAATCAGGGAGAGAATTAAACTCATCAAAGGAGTTTAATAGAGGGCGAAATCCAATGTTAGCTCAAATTATCTTGTTATTTTACTTTCCCTTCCTAGAATATATAGGTTTATCCTCTTATAAAAATAATGTGATTATAAATTATTTATGTTTCAATATCGAGAACATGATAGTTTAGAATAAGCATTTTTACTCAAAGATGACGGAGTTAAATTCATTCTAGGAGAGAAGCAATATTAATTTTTAATCCATCTTCAGCCGCAATTACGTTTTTAATATTTGTTTTTTCTTTGAGCTTTTTAATTTGACTAGGGACAAAATTTTTGGGAGATCTGGGTCCATCCATATAAGACCCAAAATGCGTTAATATTAATGCATTAAGTGGAGGTACTATTTTGTTTAAATATGGGATAACTTCGTCAGTGCATAAATGCCTCTTACATTTAACGGAATTTGGTCTTAATAAGTTAAGAATTAGAACATGTATATTAGAATATTGTTCTGAAAAACCATTAAATACCATCGTATCACTAGTAAATGCTAATGAATAGTTTTTTAATTTAAAAATTACACCAAAACCTTCATTATTTGGAGTGTGAATAACTTTAGTGCCTAAAATTTCAATGTTTTTATAATTATGTTTATTTCCTGCTTTAAAAGTGACTACCTTTTCAAGCATGTTTAAATGATAATTAGAGATTAGCCGGAGTACTTCATTTGTCGTAATTAATGTGCCTTTTTTAAAATACAAGTAATTTTTATCGTGTAATACTTCTCTAGAGCTCTCAATTAAAGCACTTAAATCGTTATAATGATCAACATGGGCATGGGTCACAATAAATAATTCTGTTTTAAGTGGGTCTTCTTTATATTGATTTATTCGCACAACCGCTCCAGGTCCAGGGTCGATATGTGATTGAATCCCATTGAATTTGTATAAAATGCCTCCAGTTGCTCTATGTTGAGTTCTGATATGATGCCTCCCCCCACCAGATCCTAAGATAACTAATTCATCCAAACTTTTCATCTATTTTCATATTTTTTAATTATAGACCTAAGAATATGATATGAAGGTAAATAGTCAAAGAAATTAATCTTTTACCTTTATTGAGGATTTTTTATTTGCTGTATAATTAAAATAAAACCTTAAGATAATGAGTTTCTAATACTTGCTTCTTTCTTTTAACGTTTTTGCTAACACTTCAAATGGTTTTTCAATAAAATCCCCTGTTTTAGCAGAAGTTTTAATATAATCGATCATATTAAATGCATTCTTAATATGAAGTGCACTATCATCATCAACAGCAATCGCATCCGTAAGATCTATTTTAGTTCCAACAAGAATGATTGGTAGGTTTAAATCATGTAATCTTAATATGTTAACCCATTGTAAGATATTGTTGATTTTTGGCATCCTTGTCATGTCAAACAATAGAAGAGCACCTCTAGCACCCATTACATAATTCTCTATTAGGTGTCTAAATCTCTCTTGTCCACCTAAGTCCCATAACTGCATTGTGAATTTCGAATTGTTATATTCAATCTCTTTTACAAAAAAATCAACACCAACAGTTTCAATTGTCGAATCATCAAAAAAACCATCTACATATCTTCTTAGTAATGATGTTTTACCCACTCCGCCATCTCCAGCCACAAGAATTTTAAATAAAAAGGATTTTTTTCTCATAAGAATCTTTCCTAATATCTCATGTAGAATTTATGTAGTGGTATTTTATAAGTGACAAATATAAATACATATATTTATTTTAAACCTAAAAAATTTCTTAAGTTTTTATTTCATTTTTCAATATCTCATCAGTTTGAGCAAAAACTAAATTCAATTTCTTATTTAATACGTTTTGTATTTTTATTTTTGAGATTTCCTTATTATTTCTAATGAATTTATTAATTGTACTTTTAGCTATAGTCTGCCCTAATTTCCCTAATTCTTTTAATTTTTGATGATTTTCTTTAGAAGAATCAAATTTTGTAATTGGAATATCAAATGGAATTTTAAATATGTGTCTTGAACTTTTCATAATTTGAATCTGTTTTGTAAAAATATTAGAATTCAAAATTGCTGATAAAAAATATGCCTCATCAAGATTTTTAGTACCATAAAAACTTAAATCTCCTGTTATTATGAAATCTCCTTGCACCACTGCAGAATTTAATACTGATCCTGAATTATTGTAAATGACTTTAATATTTGATAGTTGTCTTTTATTAATCAATTTTGACCATCTATTCAAGTTATCCATTAAAGAGTTATTCAATGTTGTTTCCTTCTTATATTTCAAATAAATTTCATTAATTTTATCATAAAATAATTTAGCATTTTTCGATAAACTGGAATAATTAAATTGTAAATCATTTTTCAAGAGTGGTAAAAAAACATAATAATGATTAAAAACGAAAAATTTAACCAATTCTGTACTTTTAATAACTTTAAAAATGAATTCTTTTTCTACAATTTCATTGCTAAATTCTTTTTTGTTCCATGGAAATTTAGCTCTTTTAAAAATTCTTATATCGGGATTAATTTTTACTAACGTCTGATTTAGTTCTTCATGTTTAACAAATATTAAATTTCTAGGGTTTAAATCAGCACCCTTATGGAATTGATTTTTATAATAACTCGGCCTAATAGGGAATAATTCTTTATATTTTTCTTTTAAAATGAATTTCCTTGTATACCTTTTTTCACCTTTCTTTTCAAGGGAATAGGGTACGAGATAATTAATTCGTTCTCGTTTTAATCCTATATTAGAAAAATAATTTATTTTATTAATTTTATTAGCAATATTAAAATGTAAGGCAGGAATCTCTTTATCATAGTATTTAAATTCATTTTCAGACTTCCGAGCAAATAAACAAATAAAATCGACATTAAAGATTTTCTCAATTTTTTTATCGAAAGTCCAAATCTTCAAATTATAAAACCCTTTAAAGTTGCGAAATTGTGAAGCATGAGAGCCTGTAATTACTCCTTTAGTGATTACAAAGAAGATTTTTGCATTATTTTTCATAAAAACCTTATTTGCATTATAAAAAAAGAGAGTAGAGACTTCTAAATTTAAAATATTTTTAGGAGGGGGTTTTATTTCTAATTTTTCTGCTAGATTTTTTATTTGCTTTTGATATAATCTTGATTCAATTTCTCTATATGTGTACCACGGAGGATTTCCTATTACCAAATCAAATCTTTCACTTAATATATCTCCAGTTTGAAATAAGGAATCAACTAAATAGATTTTTGGTTTAATATTTGTTATTTCCTTTAATAAGAATAAAATTTTAATTTTTGAAATATATATTGAGATAGGATTAATATCATAACCATATATATTGTTAATTGCCGAAATTTTTTCTCTAATAGGTTTATCTTGATAAATAATTCTTTTTATTAATTCAACCAAAAAATTTCCCGAGCCACAACAAGGATCCAATACTTTCTCTCCAATTACATATTCTTCTTCAACCATTTTTCTAACTAAAAATGGAGGAGTATAATATTCTCCAGATTTATGTCTTATTATAGGAGTCAGAATATTTTGTGTCAAATAATCAAAAATGTATTCTGGCTGAATGTTTAGGTTGAAAAGAAACTTAGACAGTTGATTGATAATAGAGAGAAGGCTTTTTGTTTTTAAAATTTTTTTCAAAGGAAAAAAGTATCCAACTTTAAAAATCTCAAAATTCTTAAACTTGTTTTTTATAATTTCTTCTATTTCTCTTAGATTCCTTGAAGAACTTTTATTATTTATTAAAAGTTTATCATCTTTTAAAACATATTTTGAGATAAAATTATAACCAATAAAATATATCAATGCAAAAGTAATATACAAATGTAAATCTGTTTGTTTATAGCCATATATTTTTCTAAAATCTTTTAACCAGTTTATAAAATGGTTATCCTTATTGATTTCATTTACAATTAATTTTTCTTCTAATTTATTTACATTTTCTTTAACAAAAGAGAGTAATGAATCGAAATTTCGATTTGAGATTAATTAGTCACCCGTTGGTTTAAAAAATTCAATGTTAATTGCCTAAAATAATCAATGAATTAATATTTAAATATTAATTAAATATTTGTATATTATATAATAATTAGTAGAATTATTATTGTATTGACATCAACTGAGATTAAACTCTCAAAAAAATTTGAGAACGGAATCTATTTTTCTTGCGAGATGTGTGGTGGATGTTGCAGAGGACTCGGTGAAGGAGAAGTATTTCTATATAATGATGACATTAAAAGACTAGTTAATCATTTGAAGTTAAAGGGAAAGTCCGGTTTGAGAGACTTTGCTAAAAAATATTTGAAAGTAATAAATGACAACTTCTTTTGGAGGTCTGGAAAGACTAAACGAGGTAAAACTTATCGATTTAAGACAATAGGATTTAAATTTACGGGTGTTGACGAACATTGCCATTTTTTAAAAAATAATAAATGTACTGTTCATGAAGCCAGACCTTTCCAATGTAGAGCTTTTCCTATTGGCTGGAATATGCTTGTAAATAGTTTGAAAAATTTTAAAGATTATTCAAAAAAATGTCCTGCTCTTCAAAAATCCCTTGAAAATAAGGGATATTTTTACTCCAAAGAAGAGATATTAAAGTGGGCAAAACAAGAATATGAAATAGAAAAAAAATTTTTTATAAAAATGAAGAAACATAA
>JBHLNY010000225.1:0-5855 GCA_048941065.1 Promethearchaeota archaeon | reverse complement strand
GATATCTATTCAATTGAAGATTTAGCCCAATTAATAGCAGCTTTAAAAGAAGCGACAAGATATAAAGTTCCTGTCGGAGTAAAGATAGCAGCGGTTCATAATTCAGCACCAATTGCAGTAGGCATAGTTAGAGGTGGAGCAGACTTTCTAACTCTTGATGGATTCAGAGGGGGAACTGGTGCTGCCCCAAGGATTATAAGAGATCATGCTGGAATTCCTATTGAGTTAGCTATTGCTGCTGTAGATGAAAGACTCAGAGAAGAAAATTTAAGGGAAGAAATTACTTTAATTGCTGGAGGCTCAATTCGTTATTCTGCAGATTTAATAAAAGCAATAGCTTTAGGTGCAGATGTTACAATGTGTTGTATGCCAGTTTTGATTGCAATGGGATGTAGAGTATGCCAACAATGCTTTAGAGGTCTCTGTTCATGGGGTATTGCTACTCAACAAGAATCTTTAGTAAAAAGATTAGATATTGATATTGCAAAAAATAGGATAATCAATTTATTTCATTCTTGGAACGAAGAATTAAAAGAAGTTTTAGGAGCGATGGGAATTGATTCTGTTGAATCGCTCCGATCAAATAGAGACCGATTAAGATATATTGGCCCAAATCCGCGAATAGCAGACATTTTAGGAGTAAAGCATGCAGGTGAATAAAAGTATGATTGTAAATGAAACTCAAGAAAAAATATATAAAGCTGGATTAGAGGAAATAATAGAGATAGAAGCAGCTCCAGATGGAGATCCAATTGATTATAGAGATTTGAATTCTATGATACATGAAGCAATTAACAATAATCGTAAAAAAATTGTCTTAAATAATGTATGTGGGCAGCGATTTATAGGTGCTGCTATACAAGGCGAAATAGAAATAATAATTAATGGTATTCCTGGAAATGATTTAGGTATATTTATGGATGGCCCAAAAATTGAAGTTAATGGAAATTGTGAGGATCAATCAGGTAATACGATGAATCATGGAACAATAATAATTAATGGAAATGGAGGAGATGTAATAGGTTTATCATCAAGAGGGGGGAAAGTCTATGTTAAAGGTGATGTTGGTTACAGAGTTGGTATTCATATGAAAGAATATGGGGATCAGTTTCCAGTATTAATTATTGGGGGAACAACTAAAGATTTTTTAGGTGAATACATGGCTGGTGGCATAATTATTGTACTTGGGTTAAATTTTTTACCAAATGGAAACATTGTTGAAAATCAGCAAATTATATGTGGCAATTCATTAGGAACAGGAATTCATAGAGGAAGTATATATCTTCGAACAGATGAAAACTTAGAGGATAAATTAGGTGTTGGGGCGAAATGTTTTGAACTTTCAAAAGAAGAACAGAAAGATATTGGTCCTTATATAGCAGATTTCTGCAAATTATTCAGTATTCCCATAGAGATCATTGGAAAAAAACCATTTAAAGTTATTAAACCAATTTCAAAAAGACCATTTGGTGGGAATTATTGTTGTCAGTTAATTTAATAATAACATTTTTTCTAATGTTTCAGTCTTAAATATTAAGTTTTATCAGAAGTCCTGTTTATTAAAAATTTTTCAATTATTAACCAATAAACTTTAATATAACTTAATATATGATTGAAAATTGTTTATATTTTTGCAGCTTTGATAAACATTGTCTAGCTTTAAATCAATCTTTAGAAGGATCTGATTAATAATTAAATCTATTTTTTGTAAAAACGTTTAATTTATGATCCTAAAGTTTATAAATAAGTATGCGTAGTATTATTTAATGAGGTAATGGGAAACTATTCCCACAATACTTTAATTAAATTTTCATATAGAGATTAAGAATGACATTGAGACAATTTAAAGTGCGATTTCAAGAGAGAATAAAGGCAGTAGAGAAGGAGACAAGAACATATGAGGAAATATGTTTAGATAAGTTAAAGAAATTAGGTTTATCTACGTCGGCAGAATGGTCTGCGGCGATGGGATATGCGAATCCTAATGGTCTCTCCAAAGTAATCCGTAGAATCAAAATAAAGTCGCCAGAAAAATTAAAAATATATTATAATCGAAGACCACGTCAATATGAAGCCTTATAATATCAAGAAAATCATATATGCTGAGAATTAGTTAAATTAAGTACAGGAGGTTAAAAAATGTTGATAAGATGCCCTGAATGTGAGGAAAAATTTTCATATGGGAGGAAAATTTGTCATATATGTAAAGATAATTCTATTTTTTTTGGTAAAATATTTCAGGAAGATAAACGAGATTACAAATGGAATTGTAATATTGCAATGACATGTTATAGCTTATTGACAACTGAGTTAGAATCTATTGAATCACGTATAGGTGATATCTCAAAAATAAATCAAGCAGAAATGAAAGAACAAAAAGAGTATGATTGGAATTGTAAACCTACTGAAAAAATTTTTGATGAGATAGATAAGGAAGAAGAGTTTCTTCTAATCTATGAATAAAAAAAAAAATATTTCAAATGAAGATATGGAGCCAGTGAGAATGATACAAGAAGGTTCAATTCCTCCCTATTTAGAATCATTAGTTGTTGGATATTTAGATATGATCAAAAATAAACACCCTCTCCTCAAAATTCCAACCATAGCAATCACAGGCGGTGGAGCAAATGAAACTTAGAAGCTCAAAGCTCTTGCCATGGGTGCTCCCTATATTAAGAACATAGCCATGGCAAGAGCTCCCAATCAAATATATACTTTTTTGATAAGTTTAATGAAATTTGTTATTTCATTAGGTTTTCTAATTCATCTACGAATTCTTTATATTGTTTTATTCCAAGCTCCCAAAAGTCTGGTTTGGTTATATCTAATCCAACAATTGCTCCTAATTCTTCTGGAGATAAACTACCTCCAGCTGCAAGAAGTTTTTTAAACTTAGGTATAAATTCCTTACCCTCCTTCTTATATGTCTGATATAAAGCATATACAAAAAGCTGTGCATAAACATATGGATAATTGTAAAATCTGAGACCAATTCTAAAATAATGAGGTTTCATTGCCCATTCCCATATCAACTCGGGTAAAAAATCAACAGAATCCCCATAAATCTTTTCTCTACCTGTAACCCAATATTTCGATATTGTTTGCCCATCTAAATATTCTCCCCTAGAAATTGCATCATATAAGCTCTGTTCAAACCATAATCTCGCGCTTACTTGAAATACAGACATGCCAGTTTCATCCAAAACCTGAGCTAATATAGACTCTTTTTCTATATCTGATTTCGATTTTTCTAGTAATAGATCTGTTAATAATATTTCACCGAAGGTAGAAGCCGTTTCTGAAACAGTATATCCAGGATGTAGATTTAGATATGTTTGCTCTCGAGATGCTATATAACTATGAATTGCATGACCAAGTTCATGAACTAATGTATAAATTTCCCTCATTTGACCAGCAAAAGGCATTAAGACAAATGCAGACTTCCCTTTATACCAAGAAGCACAATATGCCCCATTTCGTTTACCTTTTCTAATGCTTGCATCTATGTGATTTCTTTCAAACATATCTCTTACATAACTAGTAAAATTTTCATCAAAATTGTTATAGGCTTTTAGAGCTAAACTTTTAGCTTCTTGCCATGAAAATCTTTTATCTGGCGACTCTAACAAAGGAGCTAAAACATCTGCATAATTCAATTTTGGAATTTTTAGCAGTTTAGCTTTCAATCTCAAATATCGTTGATATACACCAACATTTTTTTCAACGGTTGTCATCAAATTTTCTATTATTTCTTGAGTAGTATCATTAATTATTAGACTACTATGCATAGGGTTGTTAAACTTTCTTCTCGCGGACATTTTCATCCAATCTCCGCATATATTTCTCAAAGCTGTAGAAAAGATGTACTGATCTTCCCCTAACTTCTGATATATAGATTTATCTGCCGAAATTCTCGTACTTCGGTCAGGATGACTTAATAAACTATTTGCTTCGCCATAGGATAATACTTTAAGCACACCTTCGACCATAACTTTAAACTTTCTTGTATTCAACCATTTTCCCTGTAACTGACTCCATTCTCTTATACCAAATTGGTCTTTTTCTAATACTAGTTGTTCTTCTGTTTCAGAGAGCAAATGAGGATACGACCTTCTAATTTTCTCTAGATAATGCTTATAATTTTGCAATAAAGGATCTTTAATTAGGCTTTCATTTTCATAAACATATTTTCCAATCTCAAGTTCTAAGAATGCTAATTTTTTATGTGCTTCAGTGCTAAATTGGGTAACTTTATTTTTCAAAGCTTCAGATTCAGAAATTTCCATATTCGCATCATATAAAATGTAAGCGAACGTCATTATTTCACCCAGAGAGCTTTCAAAATCTTCTTGTTTTTTAAAAAGTTTCAAAAGATCATTAGCTGTAAAATTTGGTGCATTTATTTTTCCCTTATACTCTTTGATAAAACCTTCCAAAACCTTATTCAAATTTTTAATTATTTCATCAATTTTAGGATCATCATGAGTAGTAAATAGTTCAGTTAAATCCCACGAAATTTGACTTTCATTCATGTTTATCAAGATGTTAAAAATTGGATATTTAAAATATACACCAAATAAAAAATTTTGTCTTTAGTAGGATTTAACACTATATTTTTAAATAATTTTAGATTAATAGTATTTTAATTTTTTATTTTTTGTAGAGGACAAATTAAAATGAATCTCACAAATTGGAAAAAATGGGCTTTTATTTTGAATATGGTTGGATGTATTCAATTTGTTTTCTTTACATTTATTGGAATGTTATTTTACGCGGGAGGTACTGATAAGGACCCTACTACTAAAGGATACTCTTTTTTTATGAATTTCTTTAGTGATATCGGTCTAACAGTATCGCATTCAGGAGAGTCTAATTTTTTAGCATTTATCTTTTTTAGTATAGCCTTTTTTCTAGTAGGTATCTTATTAATACCCACATTTTTAGCTTTCCCACACTTTTTTGACAAGGGAAGTAGGGAAAATTGGTTCGCTATTGGAGGGTCTATTCTTGGCTTATTCTCTGCATTTTGTTTTTCAGGGATTACATTTGCTCCAGCAGATGTTCATCCCGGTGCCCACACTTTCTTTGTTTACGCGGGTTTTCTAATAGGATTCTATGCTTCCCTCTTCTATTCTATCGCTATTTTTATTAATAAGACATACCCAAAGCGCTATGGATTCAACTTTATAGTTTTCACAGTAATACTAGCATTATATTTAATAGTGTTATTTGGAGGGCCTAGTAGTGAAACAACACCTGGATTAATAATTCAGGCAACTTCTCAAAAAATTGTTTTATATACATTTGCTTTGTCTTTGTTTATCCATGGATATGGGGCATGGAAAGTAGAAAAAGTTAGGAAAAGTTCTAAATAACTTCTCTTCTAATTGGCACTTTAATTATTCATATTCTATTGTACCAGGGGGTTTATTCGTAATATCATATACAACTCGATTTATACCGTTAACTTCATTGATAATCCTAGTACCAATTTTTTCTAAAAGATTCATATCCAACTTTGCAAAATTTGCGGTCATGGCATCCAATGATTCAACCACTCTAATCGCACATATATATTCATAAGTACGATAATCTCCCATAATGCCCACAGTTTTTAATGGCAAAAACACACAAAATGCTTGCCAAAGGTTTTCATAAATTCCAGCTTGTTTTAATTCATCTAGCAAAATCTCGTCAGCATCTCTTAAAATATCAAGTTTTTCTTTATCGATGGCACCTATAATTCTAACGGCCAATCCTGGTCCAGGGAATGGATGCCTAAGAATAATTTCTTTTGGCAATCCTAACTCTAATCCAATTTTTCTAACTTCATCTTTATATAAATCTTTTAATGG
>JBHLNY010000224.1:0-5883 GCA_048941065.1 Promethearchaeota archaeon | reverse complement strand
ATTTAGTTCATACTTAATATAACCGAATTTAATTTTTAAAAATGAGATAAAATAATAATTGACTAAGAGTTCAGCAAGATCTTGAATAGTAAAGCTCTCAATTTTTTTTCTTTCAAAGATGTCTTTTAAATTATATTTATACTTTTGATTATACAAAGTACTTAACTTCTCAATTAAAATTGATTTAGATTTTCTATTATTAATTTTAGATAATGTTGAGATTATTGTAATTAGACAGATTAGTGATGTTTCATGTCCAAGAGCCCATTTAATCGGCTCTAATGCTCGCTCTATGAAAAATTCTTTAATTAGCGAAGCTGCCATATTTCTTATCGTTTCATTTGAATCAGATATTAGTAAATTCTCTAGAAGTTTATATACTTTGTCATCTCTTGCTTGAATTTTTTCTATAATCTTAAGACTTTCTAATCTAGTGTCAATATTTTCAGTATTATCAATTAAAGTAGTTAGTAATTCAATTGCAGAATTATAATCTAATTCCTTATTCTTTAAATCCTCAAATATTGCATTTGGAGTTAAGGGCATTTCCTTCTAAATAATAAATAAGAATAAATTTAAAATTTTTTTAAATCCTTTCGATCATCATACCTCCAAGAGTTATGGGTCCACCAGTTGAATTATAGATTTTTTCTGCTCTTTTTAATTTAGACTGACTTTCTGAATAGATCCTAAAAACTAAATCACCTTCCTTTATTCTAGCACCTTGTTTTTTAATAACTTCTATACCAGAGCTTTTTGAATAGGGACAACCGGCAGCTTTGGCAATCTGGTTGATTAAAGCATTATTAACTCCAGTGATATGGCCTCCCTTCGTAGCATGAAATTCTTTAATAAAAGGTCCTAGCTTAATCTCTCCAGGAATAATCTCAGGATTTCCTCCTTGAGCTTTAATAATTTTTTTCATTGTTTCATAGGCCTTACCTGATCGTAAGATTTCTTTAGCTAATTTCTGACCCATTCCTTTTTGAGCTTTTCCACCCATTTCAAGAAGAATTCCTGCTAAATCAGTTGCTTTCTCTATTAAAGAATTGGGTCCAGCAGAATAGTCTATTAATAAAGTTAGAGCTTCTTTAGCTTCTAGGGCTGGTCCAACTGCGTGACCTATTGGCTGATGGGCTAAAGTCAATGCGCATTCTGCTTCTACACCAATATTTTTAGCTATTTCTTTAAAGGTATAAGCAAAATTCTTTCCATCATTCGGTGTAGAAAATTTGGTCCCTGGCCCAACGGGAATATCTAATACTAATTTTTTCACTCCCATGCTAATTTTTTTTGCAAGGATAGATGGGATCATAAGTCCCACAGGATCCATGCGCAATGGACGCTCAATTTCTATTAAAACATTATCTGCAGGAGATATATCAAGAGCTCCACCCCAAACAATACAAGCTTTTTGTTTGGATATCATTTCTTTAACTTCTTCAGAATCAAAGGTAACAGGAGCTAAGACTTCCATTGAATCTGCTGTACCTGAAGGTGAAGTTATTGCTCTTGTAGATGTTTTTGGGATAATTAAACCTGTTGCAGCTATAATCGGCACAATAATAAGTGATACTTTATTACCAGGAACCCCTCCTGTTGAATGTTTATCAAAAACATCGGGACCAAAATCAAATAATTCTCCACTTCTTGCTTCTGCTAAGGTAAGTGATGTCATTTCTTCATTATCCATCCCTTGAATATTTACTCCTGTTATAAAAGCCGCAAGATCTATTCGAGAAAGGAGTCCAGTAGTTGCATCATTAATGATTTTATTTAGCTCCTCTCCTTTTAATTTTTCACCATTAATTTTTTTTTGAATATACCTAAACGAATCTGGTAGTTCAGCAGGTTTTATTGATAATACCATATCATCTTGGATTTCCTTTCTCTCTTTTAAAATATCTAACGTAATACCAACTTCCCCAGGATTTACAATAGAATCAGAATAATCAATTTGCAGAATTCCAATCCAATATCTTTCATCTATTGATTTTATTCCCGTATTTTTAACAATAAGTCGATCTCCAGCTTTTTGTCCAAGAACTTGAGCATCTCTCACATTAATAATTATATCCTTCTTATTTCCCGTTTCATAATTAATTTTTTTTACTTTTAATTTCATCTTTCTCAATATATAACTTGATTATAATTAACTAGAAATTTTGATTAATTAAATTTATTTATAAGCTTGATATTTCTTATATTTATTTCATTTTTAATTATTATATATAATACTAGGGCTATTCAAATTTGAAAAATATTAGAAATTAATAAAAAAAGGATTTAAGCGCCTGAAATTTTATCTTCTGCTGTTTTTATAATTTCGAGATAGTAATCAATATAAAACTTGTTAACAATTGCTCGATATCTAGAAAGAAAATCTGTAATCTCACGCATTAATGATATAATTTTATTAGGTTCCATTAATGTTCCTAGTCTTTCTCTAAACTCAATGAGTTTCCCTCTAACTCCTCGAATAATTTGCTCTTCAACATCAATTGGGAAATATTTGTTTACTATTACTTCAGTTTCTTTAAAGAGAGTCGTTTCTCCTTTCCAACCTTTTAATTTAATCCCAAATTGGCTTTCAAATGCTTCTGAAAACTTCTTTATACGTTTATGTATTATTGGAAGATCTTTTTCTCCTAATAGTGCTACTGTTGTATAATCACCATGATATAGGATAACTTTTTTATCTTCTTGATCGACTGTACGGAGTGCTTTTTTACTTCCAGTTGCTTCTCGGACAAAATTAGTGAGTGCTGCAATCATGCCAGAAATAAGTGCAGGATCTTGAATTTCAATTCCAAAAGAATATTCATACAGACTTAAACCATCCTTAGTCAAAACAAACAGATTCTTTAATGATTTTTGCCAATTTCTTTGCATAATAAATCTCCGGGAAAGAAAAGCTGCAGGAATAGCAGCAAGAGCTATACCTCCTATTAAAGCTACATAAAAAAATATATCAACTACAACTGGGTTCTCAATTACAAATGTTGTTGAAAAATAAGCGATTTCTTCGCCATTTGTCCAGAAAATGGTAACTTCATAAGCTCCTTCTTTATATGCCGAATTTAAAATAATCTCTGAACTACTCATAGTCCCGTTAATTGCAATTAAGCCCGTTTCATTATGAACTACTTGCCCCGAAGAGGATTTTATAATGATCTGTCCATTTCCTCCCGTCATTGGTTTATTAAGAGGATTAAATATTTCTGCATCAAGTCTAATTGTCTGACCTGTTTCAAAAGTGATTTTATCTACGAAGTCTGTTCCTTGTTTAAGTTTAGTATTGATAGCGTTACAATAATTTGGTGAAGTGAATCTTCCCGTATATGTACCCCATTCTAAAGGGGGTCCAAAAAGTGTCGTAATTCCATAGTAAGATTGATTATATAGTTGCACCAAACCAAAAAAAACTTGTTCTACCTCATATCCATAAGGGTCATAGAATCCCACAAAATTCCAATCCCTTTCAAATAAAAAGAAGTAAGGAGGAGGCCAATCAAAAGAAAGAGCTTCATATGGATATTCAATAGTCCATTCTATTATGTTATCATCAACATAGTAAGTCCCAGTAGCATTTCTTAGATAAATATAAAAAGCTTCGATATAGACTTGACACCACTCTATTGTCTGGTTAGCAACAACCGTAATATTAAAATCGGAATATACTGGCGCATCAAGAACAATTGAATAATATGCCTCATATCCCAAAAATCCCCATGAGCTTGGTTGATAAATTGGATCAATAAGTTCACCATTAATTATATACTTAAGGTCAAAATCTGCTGGATTAACTAATGTTGAATAAGTAAATTTACATAGCATATCTACAGTATCATCATCAGGTATCGGTAACCAAAATTCTCCATTAAAAATTCTGGTGATACCTTTATTAAAAGTTGAATTTTTATATTTTTCAGCTTTCCAAAAATCGTTTGGGATTGGTTTAGATTCTTTCGTTACAAGAAGAAATAGAAAATTGTATTTTTTTTCAGGCTCAAAAACATTAGGACGAGGATAAAAATAAACCCACTCTTCTAGATCCCATTTATGTTCTATTAGATACATCCAATCAATTTCCTCGGTGAAATCCTCATTATAGATTTGAAGGATCATATAATAAAAATCAATACTAGGTTCTACTATTAAACTATAATTCAAATAAATTGATATCTCCTCTATGGCAATTATATCATCCACCGTAAATTCTTGTGTATATGCTATTGCTGGTGCTAAGCGTATTTGATTAGTGATATTGTCTGCGATAATAATTTCCCCCCAAGCCGTTGCATTAATAAAATTATCTGTCCAGATTTCCAAATTATTTATTTTATATTCACGACCACTAAAAGATTCATTATGAGGGATTATATTAGTGCTAGAATTCTGATACGACCAAGTCTTAGTAGAGTAGGTACGATTATAGTGTAATATAGATATATCTCCATCATAATCTCCTATAAAAGTATCACCATTTGCAAGATGCAAGCCATTTGATGGGTTTATATGATTATTAGCAATATTATATCCTATAAACATAATCGAAAAAATAAATAAGCCGCTAAATATAATTACATTTAATTTTTTAGACATTCTTTAAACCCCAACCAGCACAAAATTTTAATTTAACTATAAAACTAATAAAAGTTTCTATATATATACCTAACCTATAATGAGAATAGTTATTCTTTATTTTCTTAAGATTTTAATACTATATTGCTAAGTTAAATACAATATTATAAAGCAATCTGGTAAAAAATTGAATTAAAAACCTTAAAAGCACAAATCTTCATTCATATTATAAAAATATTAATTAAAGAAAATTTTTAAGAATACAGCTCATATTTAGCCTTAGCAATTTTATTTGGTTTTAATATTAACCTTAGAAAATGAAAAAGTGAACCAAGTTACCTTACTTTTAAATAATTAAAAAGGTAGAACTTATAATTTTATTGAAAACGGGAATTCCTTGGATTCTTTTATTTGATTTTGATCAGGATCCTTAAATTCTGCATTAATTTTAATGATATAATCTCCTGCTTCCAATGGTTTAAGGTTAATTTCCCATTTCAAATTTTCATTTGGCCTAAGTGAGTATATTTGTTTGTTTAATGTTCCTCTCATTACTTTAATTTCTTCTGGAAAACTTGCTTCTATATTAAGATCTATTGCCTCTCCTTCACTTTTATTCTCTAATAAAATCTCTAATGGGAATGTTTTGCCAATAAGTGGAGGTCGTAAATTTTTTATTGAAATATTTAATGAAGGTAGAGGAGATATTAACTTAGGGGCTAATATCTGAGATGTTTCAATGTAAAAATTTAAATCACCATCTAATTCTGAATCTAAAAAAATTGGACCTATGAATGGATTTTCTAATTGAAAATGAGGCTTAACCTTGAATTTTAAATTATGAATTTGTCCTGGTTTTAATATAATAGGGACTACCGGTTTCTCTTGAGTAGTAAAATTTTCAGAAACCCTTATTCCTATCTTTGATATTTTTAATTCTTCTATATTATAATTATAGAATACATGATTCGAGATTTTTAATAGGGGTTTTGTATCTATTTCCAAAGTTAATGTTATCAAATCATTAGTAGTATAAATCTCCTTATCTAGACTTAAATTCATTTTTAATGAATTATGTGTTTTCGTCAACACTAATGCTTTTTTGACCAGAGTCTTTTCAGGCTCTCGAAACTTAAATTTTACAAAATCATGTTCTATTTTTTCTAAATACTTATTATTTTTATCTTTTAGTGCAAATGTTAAATCTTTTACCAGTTTTACGAATTCATTTTCTTTAAAATAAGTATCATCCACATAATTTTTAAATTTCTTAATTAGATTTAATCCATCTTCCTGCCT
>JBHLNY010000223.1:0-5940 GCA_048941065.1 Promethearchaeota archaeon | reverse complement strand
AGGGATTAAGTTATATGGGGTATTAAATGGAGAATTAATTTCTATTAATTGCTCCTATAATAATGGTAATGGTATTACCTTAGACTCTTGTGAATTCATAGACATAATAAGTAGTAATTTAAATAATAATACATTGAGTGGAATTTTACTAATTGATAGTAATTATATAGAGATATTAAATAATATATATACCATAAATTCCAATGAGTATGGTACTTATCTACTCAGAAGCCATAACAATACAATATTGGGAAATAATATAAATTTTAACGGTGTAGGAATATATTTGGATGAATCTAATTATAATTATATTGATTGGAATAATTTATTAGGAAATGGAAAAGCCATCGTGGATAAAGGCACAGGAAACATAATTGGGGGAAATAATATTCTTCCTGAAGTGCCAGAGTATCAGTTTCCTTTTGATATCTTATTAATAGTTCTAATTATTGTTGTCTTAACAATTATTGGTGTTGGCTCAGCATTAGTAATAAGGAAAAGAAAATTTCTTTATGGAAAGAAAGAAAAGGAAGTAAGTGAAGATAAAAAAGAAAAATTAAGAAATTATCTCGAAACTAGGATGTTAAAAGTTGATAATTTGATTGAGGAGAATAAATACAGTAACGCTATTAAGAATCTAAATAAAATTAAAGCAACGGCTGATAAATATGAATTCTTGGGTATGTTTAATAAAGCATCTGAAAAAATTAAACAGTGTGAAGAGCTAGAGTGGGAAACTTTCAAAAAAGAACAAGAAGCAGCAGCTGCTGTAGCACCTATTGTGGTAAAAGAAGGGGAAATAAGATATGATGTTTTTATAAGTTATTCTACTTTGGATTCGGATTACTTTCAAATAAAAAAAGTTGTTAAAAGTCTAAAGAAGTATCCACAAATCAATAAGGTTTCATTCTGGGAACGCGATAGTGGTGAAAGTATTGTAGAATTCATGGAAGAGACTTTTAAGGTGAGTAATGTATTTATCCTCTTTTGTAGTGAGAATGCTATGAAATCTCAAGCTGTTAAAGATGAATGGCAAGCAGCGTTTCAAATGAGAAAACGAGGTTTATTAAAGATAATTCCTGTGTATGAAGAAGAAGAGCATATTCCAAGGGTGTTATGGCATCTATTAAACGTTAAATATACTAAAGATAATTTTGACGGATTTATTGAACACCTTTATGGAGAACTTATAAGATAGCCCTTTTTAAATAAACTTAATTAATTTTTTTTTTTAAATTTTAAAACTCAAATTTTTTGTAAATTCAGTCAGCATTATAAAATTATATATGTAAATAATTAATACAGATCTATAAAAAATAAATAGTTAGAGGTTTAATTATGAAAGAATATAAAGTTGTAACTATTAAAGGAGCTATGTCTGCAAAAAAACTCGTAGAAAGCGCTCAAGAAACATTAGATGAGCTAGCTGCACAGGGTTGGGAATTCAAATTTCTTGATAATATATTATGGATATTTGAAAGAGAAAAATAAGTTTTACCTTAAATACGCCTTCGATTTGCTGCCATAAGAATATTCGCTGATATATCTTAAGGTTTACTATGTGATAATAAAGAGAGAGAATTATTTATTTATCATTTGTCTTAATACTTTATAGGGATTTCCCCATTTTGATAATATTAAGGATACTGAATTATCTATAAAGGAAGGTTATTAGATTAATATATCTTCAGTGATCTCAGACAAACTCATACAACTTGTCATTTTCATAGCTTTAGCTAAAGTTTTTCGTAAATAATTCATATGAATGCTTACACCTTCTATTCCAGCTCCAATAGCTGCTCGTACAATGTCTCGCCCAATCAGAACAGCTTCAGCTCCTAAAGCAAGCATCTTCAATACATCATAACCAGTACGAACACCACCATCTACAAAAATTTTGGTTTTCTCTTTAAATTCTTTTACAATAATTGGAAGAGTTTCTGCTGTTCCAGGTGTGTGGTCTAAAACTCTTCCACCGTGATTAGAAACTACAATACCAGAGGCACCTCCTTTAACTGCTGCTGATGCATCCTTGATATCCATCACTCCTTTAATAATAACTGGTAATTTTGTAGAAGCCACAATTTCTTTTATATCATCAACGGACTTTCTGAAAACAGGTTTATTGTGAGTTGCCATAGCATATGACCCGCACCCGTCAATATCTATCCCAACTGCTATGCATCCAAATTGCTCCGCTTTTTTAATAAATTCAACAATTGTATTTTGTTCTCTTGGTTTTACGATTTTCACACCCCAACCACTAGCTTCAGCGATTGCATTAATCCCATAAGAATTTTCAAGAGAGTAGGTATAAGTATCTCCACGCCATCCAATAGTTCCTGCTGCTTTACATCCAAGGACTACTGCTCGACAGAATTCTTTTTCAGTAATAACACTTTCACCACCAAAACTATTCACTCCAGCTACACTGGCTGCCATTATTGGCATCCTCAACTCTTTCCCAAAAAATGAATATTTTGTATCAGGCTCAAAATGACTACTAATTAAACTCATTTTTAATCGATATTTTTTAAGTGCAAGAATATTATTATTGAAGCTTGCTCCGCTACCAATCCCTCCAATCCCGAGTGGTCTTCCATAATTTTGTCCTTGACAGAGCCTTCGAGGGTCTCCATCACATTCTTTATAAACTCCACATATTCCTTTTAGCTTTTCTCTCGCTATATTGCGTACATCTTCTAAAGTTTTAATCTCTCTTATCATACTTTTGCCTCTATCTTACACCATTTTTCTTGGATCCAATAATTCATCTAACTTTTTATCATCTATATCTAATCCCATTTCTTTAATAACAACTCTGCATGACTTTCCTTCTTTATAAGCTCGTTGTGCTATTTCAAAGCATTTATCATATCCTATTAATGGAGTTAGATTAGTTACAACCATGAGCATTTTATCTAATTGAGAATTTATTTGATCTTCATTTGCTTTTAGATCATTTAGACAATGGTCAATAAAAGAATTGATTCCACCATGAAGAATTTTAACAGATTCAAGGAAATTATAAATTATAATTGGTTTGCATACATTTAAATCTAAAATACTTCCATGAGCTTCTCCAGAAGATATAATAGAATCATTACCTAAAACTTGTAAACAGACTTGAATTAAAGCCTCAGATTGCGTTGGATTAATCTTACCGGGCATAATAGAAGATCCTGGTTCATTTTGAGGTAAAACTAATTCAGAGAGCCCTGCTCGTGGACCACTTCCCATCCATCTAATGTCATTTGCCATTTTTAAAAGAGATAATGCTAATTGGCATAAAGCTCCACTCGCATTAACTATTGTATTATGTGAAGAAATTCCTTCTGCTTTTATAGGATTTAGCTTTAAAGGTAAATTAGTCATCTTAGAAAGGTGAGAAACAGTAAGTTGAGCAAAATCTTTATGAGCATTTAAACCAGTTCCTAATGCCGTACCTCCAATCGGTATATAATATAGTTCTTCACAAACATTTTTCAGACGGTCCTCATTTATTTCAATTTGTCTTTTGTATACCTCAAACTCTAAAGATAATGGGATTGGAACTGCATCCTGTAGATGAGTTCTGCCTACTTTGATTATATTTTTGAATTCTTCTATTTTTTTTGCCAAATGTTCTTTTAATTTTTTTAAGACAGGAGAGAGATTTTTGTTTATTACATATAAAGCCGATAGATGCATTGTACTTGGAATTACATCATTAGAGGACTGCCCTTTATTTATGTGATCATATGGATGTATAGGATGCTTTTTCCCTATAGGAAATCCTAATATTTCATTTGCTCTATTAGCTAACACTTCATTCATGTTCATATTTGTTTGTGTACCAGATCCTGTTTGAAAAATATCAATTGGGAATTGATCTAAATATTTATTCTCCTCTATAATTTCATTTATAGCTTGAGTAATTGCATTCCCTTTTTCTGTATCAATTAAATTTAATTCCATATTCGCCAGCAAACATGCTTTTTTCAATTGGGCTAATGAAATTAAAAAGACTTTAGGAAAAATTTTTCCACTTATTTGAAAGTTTTGAAGTGCACGTTGCGTATTAATACCCCAATATACATCGATTGGAACCTCTAATTCACCCAGAATATCTTTTTCTATTCGAAAATTCAAATTACACACATAACTTAATTTAATTTCTAATAAGGTAATTAGGAAAGAAACCATAAAAAAGGTTTATACTAATAGATAACAAATTTGCTTTCAAGCTTTTTTTTTAGGGAATTAGATATGCTAATGATTAAGATTTATAAATTAAGATTAATAGATGCTTAACTTTTTTAATCAATTTTAGAAGAACATTTGATTTTTTATTATACGAACATAGAAAAATCTGATTTTTCATTGTAAAGTAATTGTAATAAACAAAAAATATAAGGTGAAATTTTTGGTAGAAGTAGAAGAAAAAAGTGAGATTGAAGAAGTAAAGGACGAACCTAAAACAAGGTTAATTATTCCAGAGATATGCATGTATGATAATGAGGACAGTACTGGTTATATAATTGAAGTAATATTACCTGGTGTAGAGAAAGACACAATCAAGCTAAAGATGAATAAAGACAATTTAATTATTTATGGCGAAGCTGATACATTAAAATATGGCGGTCTTTTTCAATTATGTTGTCCTGTAGATCCGGATAAAGCTAAATCAACCTATAGGAATGGATTGTTAAAGATTGAAGTTCCTTATTTAGATATTTTGAAAGATACCGTTGAAATTGAGATAGAATAATTTTTTTTTCTTTTTTTTATTTATTAAAAAAGATTTATCCTCTATTACTAAATCATTAAGTAAATAGGATAAAAATTATGTTGGTTTTAGTTTCCTAATTTTTAATGACTCTAGAATGAAAATTACTGATCCTAAAATCAAGAATAATAATAATAATAAACTAACAGGATCGGTGAGAAATCCGTCAATATAAATCAAAGCAAGTAAAAAATATATTATAAAACCTAAAATGTAAATTATTAAGTATAAAGAAATTCGAGGGATCACCCGATTACCAATACGTATAAAAAATTTTAATATACCCATTTTTACTTCTTCATTTAAAGAATATTTTCCTTCATCACCAACCTTCGATATTATTCCTGCTTTCAATAATTTATTTATTTGATAAGAAACTGTCCCAGAAGAAGAAATATTTAACGCTTTTTGAATTTCTCTTATTCCTGCATGATTATGAGTAAAAAAATACCAATAAACTTGTAGTGTTTTACCTTGTAATAAACTTTCATAAATATCTGCTTTAAGCTTCGTCTTTTGTATTTCTAATTGTTTAGACTTTGGAATAACTGGCTCAATATCGGATTTCTGTATTTGGTTAATTCCTAGAATGATAAAACCATAAGTTATAAATATAAAGATAGAAAAGTAAAGGTAAAAAATAGTGACATTTTGAGTAGCAATTCCTTGAAAATATGAAATTAAAAATAGAATTGTCATTACTCCATGTAAAATTGTAAGATAATGAAAAATCTTTTTAAAAACATAACTTACAAAGTTTTTGGAATAACTCCTCTGGGATTTAGATATTGGAGTACTTTTAAAATCTTCATCCTTATTTATTGTTTTTTTAAAGGTGATTTCAACTCGTAATTGTTCCTAATATTGTGTATCTTTTTTCTATTATTAAATATTATTAAAATCTTCTTTATAATAATTAATAGATTAATAAGTGTTCAAAAATTTGAACAAAGCAATGTTTTTAAACATAGAATTGATCTTTATTTATGAAGATTAATAGGTCGTAAAAGAATATTTTTGATGATTTTCCTAATTATTTTTTTACAACTTAAATTTTTAAAGGTACTATTAAAAATATAGTCAACAGAGTTTTTAAAAAATGAGTATGATTTCATATTTAGCTAAACGATTAATTGCTTTAGTGCCTGTATTATTTGGAGTTCTGACTTTAA
>JBHLNY010000222.1:0-5949 GCA_048941065.1 Promethearchaeota archaeon | reverse complement strand
TAAGCAATTGCTCCAGCTGAAGATATAAATCCCAAGGTACTCTCACTAATATCTATAACGAAATACAGATAATTTGAGAGAGCCCTTTCAAAAATTGCAACATAAAACAGTCTAATAAAAGAAAGCGTAAAAATTGGCCAAGCCCGATAATTTATCATTAAAGATTTGGTAAGAATATCCTTATCTTGCGATATGGATGATTTCTTTAAGATTGGCACTATTTTTTACCTTTCTCTAATTTTTAAAAAATAAAATAATACTTTTTTCATATATCTTTTTAAAATCAAAAAATACTTTTTTAGAGCAATTTTTTAAGTTTTTGTGGATTATTAATTGTATCAACCAAAAGATTTGAGGGTAAAAATATGAGATATAAAGATATATTAGACATTCTAGCTCCATGTGGGCTTAATTGTTATAAGTGTTTTGCCAACTCTGAGAGCGAAATAAGGAAGAATAGTATAAAATTAAAAGAACTTTTAGGTTCTTTCGATATATATGCTGAAAGATTTTCGTCATTCCTTCCTGTTTTTAAAAATTATCCTTCATTCAAAGAACTACTCCTCTATCTAACAGACGAGAATTGCAATGGATGCAGAAAGGGTTCTTGTATATATCCTAATTGTAGAGTTAAAGATTGTTATAAAGAAAAAGAGGTTGATTTTTGTTTTCAATGTGAAGAATTTCCTTGTGAAAAAACTAATTTTGATGAACATCTTAAGTATAGATGGATTCAAATGAATAAAAGAATGAAAGAAGTAGGAGTTGAATCTTATTATCAAGAAACTAAGGATGAAGCGAGATACATCTAAAAATTTAATTTAACACAAATTTTTTGTTAAGAAAAGAAATCAAATCCAGCATTTTTAAATTCTTGAATTTGCTTCCCATTTAATTTGATCATTGCTTCAGAAGGATATCTTAGGTTGAATAAAAACTGAGCATGGTTTTTTATCCCGAGTTTCTTCATTCTTTTCTTTGCTAATTCAGCCCAATTCTTTTCATGTTGTTTAGATGCCTCAATTACTTCTATATACGCTTTTTCGAGATATATATCAGTATTGTTATCAAAATCTCCATATTTATTGTCATAAGCTTTTTCAATCTCATCATCACTTAAAATTTTGTATTTTTCATCATGTATTATAATATCCCGTTTTAGCTTGGGAATCGTTTTTGGAACGGATTTTGGATATCCAATAGATAAGACCATTAAAGGAAGAACATATTTGGGTATCGAGAAATATTGACGAGCTTTATCAATGCTTGATTGAATCGAACCTACATAGACAGAACCAAGACCGTAAGATTCAGCTAAAATGACAATGTTTTGCGCAGCACACATAAGATCAGCGTATGCTATGAGGAAATGCGAAAATGCATTTTCTCCTATAAATTTAGTATTAGATATAGATGCCCATTTTTTTAGCCTATAAAAGTCAATGCAAAAAAGCATAGATAAGGGGGCATTTTTTACCCAAGGTTGTGCTCCAACCATTTGTGCTAACTTAATCTTTCCTTCAGCTTCCTTTATAAGGATGATCGAAATAGGTTGTATATTTCCTCCAGATGGAGCATTATTTGCAGCATCAAGAAGATCGTTAATAATCTGTTCTGAAATCTTTTGGTCTTTGAAGTATCTAATAGACCTTCGTTTCATCATTATATCATAAAAATTCATAAAATATCTCCTAACTTTTAATTTATATCTTGGAATTTTTGAATATTGTTATCATTTTATTTATCAGTTGATTTGTACATTTCTAATGATAATATTTTAAATACATCATCCACTTTAGTGCCCAATTTTGCACTGGTTTTAAGATAAGCGCATGCTTTTAATTCTTGTATTAATTTATTGGATTCTTCCAAAGTTATAATATTTTCTTCAGGATTCATTAAATCAAGTTTATTACCTACTAAAACATTTGGTTTAATTCTAATTCTCTTCTCTACTTCTTTTTTCCAGTTTCGAATATTGTTGAATGATTCCTTATTTGTTAAATCAAAAACATATACTATTCCTTTTGCACCTTTATAAAACTCATATCGAACCCATTTGTAACGATCTTGCCCTGCTAAATCCCATACTTGAAGAGTTATTAGGTTTTTAACTTTAGGTAATTTTAGATATTTAGCAAAAAAATGAGAGCCAATGGTAGTTCCTATATTTGATTTAAATACTTTATTTATGTATTGGTGTAATATGGTTGTTTTACCTACTCCAGAATCTCCAACAATACATATTTTGTAAAAATATTTAGTAGAAATAGCCATTTTTCATATATTCAAGATAGTAAATTCTAAGTATCATTCATTTTATCTTATAATTCAACAAATTGTTTAGAGTATAAGTAATTTTATTAGTCTAATAATATAATTCTATGATAAAAAAAGATCGTATATTAATTTATAAAATAAAAAAATGACGCTTGAAGAATTAAGTATAATTCATAAAAAGATTGATGAAATATTAGTTTCATATGTTAATTTTCGGGGTGTTATAGAGGATATACCACTAAGGATAGAAAATTTATATATTCAGTGTAAGGACTTCATTTCTGGTTCTCCAATAGCAGTTATTGATTATGGAGTTTATAGTGAAGGTGGGAAGGATATTGATGTTTGTTATCCAATTTCGAAACAAAGGGATGCGAAAAAAATCAAAATTAAAAATCTTGAAGAGGTGGAAGTTTTATCAAAAATTCATAAGGGTTCATTTGATACCATTAATGAAAGCTTTCAACAGTTATTCGGATATTTAAGAATTCATGGTATTACAGGTACCAGTTGGTTGCGATTAGTTTATCACAAATATGATAAGATTAATCAAGACAATAATGAGATAGAAATTCAGGCTGTTTTACATAAATGGGATGATCGGTTAAAAAGAAACTTAGATAGAGTTCTAGGTGAAAAAGTGAGCGATGAAGTATTGGACGGAAGAGAAAATTTATTCACTTGTGAGTCAAGTATGGATAACAGGGCTCAATGGATTAAAAATGTTATTGCTCGAATAGATAATGTAGCTAATAATAACGAGAAATATGAAATCCTATCTAAATGTGCCCATGATTTCTCTCAAAAACGAATTGATAATTTAAAGGCAATCTATGAGAGAACTAAGGATATTGATGAGGTAATCAAAGAAATGCATAAAGATTATGCTTGGTATGAGAACCCTATACGAAAAGGTAACATTATCTATGTAAGTAAAATACCATATAATCAGGAAGGTTATAAAAATGCAGAATCTACTGAAGAGAAAAGAAGAAATTACTGCCATTGTCCATTAGTAAGAAATTATTTTAATATTGGCATATCTCCTACATTCTGCAACTGTTCGACCGGTTGGTATCGCCAACAATGGGAAGGGATATTAGGAAAACCTATACAAATAGAAGTTTTAAAATCCCTAGTCAAAGGGGACGATTATTGTGAATTCGCTATTTATCTTCCTTCTGATATTAAGTAACTGTTGATATTAATCTAACATTTATTTAAAAATAAAACTCGTTGGTGGTAAAGATATATTAAATAAGTTTGATATTTGCTATTGAAGGATACTAGTTTTAAAATTTCAGACAAGTGATATATGATGGAACGAAAAAATGTAGCTGTAATGGTTATAAGTGTAGTAATAATAGCTATTATTGTGACTATTGCCATATTTTTGAGTGGTTCTCATGGAATTGGATGAGGAGCTTAATACGATAAATAATATACTAAAAAATTGAATGATTCTTGTAAAAAATGCTAGTTACAAGAGGACAACCCTGTGCAGGTTTTATTATAACGTTATGTACTAAAAAAAATTTGATTAAAAAATGATGATAATATGAATAATTCATTTTCTGAGCAGGTTAAACAACTAATTAAACGAATACCTTATGGAAAAGTCGCCACTTATGGTCAAATTGCCTCTCATGCTGGAAATCCTCGAGCTGCTAGGCAAGTAGCTTGGATATTACATTCTTGTTCAAAAAAAGATAATTTACCTTGGCATAGAGTAATTAATAGTAAGGGAAGTATTTCATTATCACCTCAGGGAGGCTATAGAATTCAAAAAAAGATGCTGGAAAATGAAGGGATTAATTTTAAGGATGATGATTCCATTGATCTTGAAATTTACCTCTGGCGTATTACTGAATAACTACTTTTTAAATTATATAATTTATTAATTAAGATAATATGGATAGTAAGAAATTAGAAAAGGCAATTCAAGAAGCAATAAATAAACTTCGTAACTTAGGCGAGCATACAAGGAAAGGCAGTGACCACTTATATTTTAGATCTATCAGCAAATTCAAATTAAGTGGGCCTAAAAAAACAATATATAAAGGGAAAGATGTTTATGAAGTGAAATGTGAATATGATATATATACTGAGACAGAATTCTTACATACAACAGAAATGGATGAGCTTTACACAGAACATTATCGGGATAAATTTCTTGTTGACAAAAATTTGAAAGTATTGGATATTGAAGATCTTAGAAAAAACAAATAGCTTACAAAACGTTTAAGTAATACTTATCTTTTTTGATAATTATGTGTTTCTGGTATATATTTTTTGAAATTATTGGATATCATGTAATTTTCCTTTTAGTTTTTGGATTGCCACTAAAATAGTAGTTCCTAAAGCATTAAAAAAAATTAATGAGCCTTTAGGTTCACTCCAAGCAGGTTATACTCCTGATGAGATCTTACAGTTCCTCTCTCAATTACATTTCGTGAATATTTAAATTAAGCCATTTCTTGCTTGGATGTTTATTAACTTTAAAAAATCAACTTCAAATTTTTAGTAAATTTAAAAGACTAATGATAAATAATTTAATATAAACCATTCATTGAAGTTCTAACAAGAATATATTTTAGAGCTAAGTTTACAAATATCAAGGGATAAATTAGCTTAGAGTTTAAGAAATGATTATTTGGATATTAGATTCTGAATCCGGAACAAAATTACTATATAAATCCTTTTTGAAGACGGATGCTGATGAGGATATAGTTTCTGGGTTCTTAACAGCATTTCATCATTTTTCTATGGTTGAATTTAAACAATCATTAGAATCTATAGAGATGGGTGGATTAAAATGGATTTATATATTAGAACCAGAGTATCAATTGCTTTTTGTTGCAGCAGGCACCAAAAATGTAAGAACAGAAATGTTAAATGGCAGATTAAAGGTAATAAAAGAAGCTTTCATTAAAGAATTTAAATCCACATGGGAGAAAAAAGGTTATAATTGGGACGGAAATATTAATATTTTCTTACCATTTATTGATGTAATAGAGGACTACTACGATCAATGGGAGGAAGTTGAAACCTTAACAGAAGCAGCCGATTTTTTTGATATCTTAGGTGTTTTCCAGCATATTTTAATTTCAATTAGAAATATTATAGATCATAAAATGTATAGCAAATCTAAAAATGAAATTTTGATTCAAATTGAAAAAGTATATAAAAATATTCAAAATCAACAAAAATTCAAAATTCATCCCGAACTGAAAAATATTTCCTTCTCTAAAGAATCTTGGTTTAATATTGTTGATATAAACCTTATGAAGGGCGATAAGAAATTAATTATTGAATATTTAAAGTCAATTCTTAGCCAAATTGTTAATACTTTAAAGGAAGTGAAAGGGGAAAACTTATGTCTGAAATATTTCAGTGAGGAACATGTATATGTCTACATCTTTAATAATATGAAACTATTAAAAGAGTTAAAACTAGATATGTTTTTCTTAGAGATCTTTCTATTATTATAATAATCAATAACAAGTTTATTTAGACTTTAAAATTAATTGATTTACTATTATTATATATATTAATAATACTTTCGAGATATAATTAAACTTGGACTTCTGGTTATAAATCTTCATTAATCTGATTTAGACTACAATTAGATCAATAATATAATTTTATAATTTAGTTGTGACTAAAAAG
>JBHLNY010000221.1:0-5975 GCA_048941065.1 Promethearchaeota archaeon | reverse complement strand
ATATTGAGTCTTTTCTACCAGTTCATGAATCGGGATATTATCTTTCTGCCAAAGGGTGAACATAATTCTCCCTTGAGCAGGATTAAAATCTTCAAGTTTATGTTCCTTTAGAATCCTAGCAAAAATTCTCTGTGATAATTGATGTATTTTCGATATAAGAAAACCGCCTTTTCTTTGTTCTCTCATTGTTTCTTTCATAATCCAAACTTAACTTGGTTTAATTTGTAATAAAATCTAGCATGTTTAGGATTTAATCTGAGTAATGTATAATCTGGGTCATCGATTCCCTTTGGATAATATCTCGTCCACCAATCTAACCATATTGTATGTTTAAGATCCAAATCTTCAACTATTTCAACCTCTCCACCAAACATAATCCCCTTAAAATCTTCTGGATCACAATAATAGACACTAATTTTTGGATTTTCTTTTATATGAACAACTTTTGATGATGATGTATTTGTTGTAATATAAATTGTAAATCGATTCGCTTGCTTTTGATAAAATTCGGCAAATTCGGGGAATTGCTCCTTATTTCTTAGGTTAAACATGGCCCTCGTTATAGGAAAACCATCTGGATCAATTGTCGTAAGATATACTGCTTTAGATGTTTGTATTAATTCTAAACTCTGCTTTTTTATTTCTTCTAATTCCATCTCATTAGACCTCTTTTTCTAATTCTTTTTTAATAATTTTCTAATATTTTGTAAATTTTTTTTAGCAGCAGGAGATTTTTCAAATGTGTTTCTTAATTTATCGCAAATGAAATCATTGCAATAGGCACAATTCTCAAAGTCTTTTTGTCTACAACAAATCCTTATAGGACATTGTTTACACCAACTAAAAAGTCTCCCTTCGGAATTACATCCATCACAACAAATATCCTCTGGTTTAAACACCATCGTCTCATTAGACCACTCTATTGCAACTCTTTTTAATTCTTCTTCATCTTCATTCTGGGTTGCTATATATGCAGGGCATTCCGCACAATCAAGTCCGCAATATACTATTAATTTTTCCATTTTTTTAATCCCTCATTTTTAATTTTTCCTTTTTAATTTTTATTTTTTTATTATTTTGGTTTATAACTATTTCCTATATCATAAGCTTTTGCGAGATATTCTCCAACTCTTAAATAAGGACCTTCAGGCATTAAAAATATAAATAGATCCATTTTATTGAAATCTGCTTTACTTTCTGTTAGATATTTCTCTTCTGTATAAACTTCAACAATTTCTCCCACAAATAATTCAGTTCTTTCAAAATCTATTATCTTGACTAATTTACACTCTATATTTAATGGGCAATTTTCAATCATTGGAGCTTTTTTAAGTTCCCCATAAAATATATTGAAAATTTCTGATTTATCAATTTCCGAACCAGAATGTAAACCAACATAGTCGGTTACCTCAACCATATCCACAGAAGGTAGATTAAGACTAAATTCTCTATTTTCCTTAATACCCTTATTCGTATAATGTCTTTTTGACATTGCCACTCCTATCTGTGAAGGTGGAGAATTCAGCATGTTAAACCAAACTATCGTGTTAAAATTCGGTTTACCATCAACATGAGCCCCAATTATGCATACTGGTAATGGTAAAAGGGGCAAATCCATTCCTGTTTTTACTTTTTCTAACTTGCACACCTTAATCTATTATTACTAATTAAATTTTTTTTAAACAGTTCAGAGATTCTTTTTTTCTTTATATCATGATCTTCGTCTTTCTGAATTGAAACATGTTTGAGAAATTCAAAATAAAGATTTCCGCAAACAATTTCCGTTTTATCCATAATTAAGCCATTTATTTTGTTAGTATATTTTTATTTATTCGTTCCATATCGAACTGTTCTATATAGAACTATATGATAATTTCATTTATAAATCTTTCTATAATTTGAGATGGAATTTAAGGATAATAGAATAGTATATAAATATTATTTATTTTTAGCTTTTCCACCAATACGGGATTTCTACCGTAGTCATTCTATCTATATCAAATAATAAAAGGTGATCATCTACAAAGGTAAAAGCAAGTCCTCCAAGAAAATTAACCCACTTCTCATCAGGTGGAATTCCAAACCAATATAATCTCATTCCCATAATTAGAATTTCATGAGTAATATGGATGTCAATACATTTATTAGGGGCACTCTCAACTTGGTTCCAAATATCTTCAGCTGCATTCCTAGAATAAATTTCAGGAGGAGTAATTTGATCAGAGGGATATAGGCCTGCTATCCAACGATAAGTAATTTCAAGCAGAGTATATTTTTTAAGCTCATTCAAGAAAAGCTCTGGGATAACATGTATATTATATAAAGGAGCATACACTCCTTTTATTTCTCCAATACCACCAATTTTTTCAAAACCAGCAAAAATATCGTTAGCGGTTTCTTGGCATCTCTCTACAATACTATGAAATAAACGAATTGGTCTGTTTTTTGGCAATTTCTCTCCAAATTTTTTAGCAGCTTTATGACCTTGAGAAGTTAATTTCAGATCTCTTTGAATTTCATCAGGTTTAAGTTCATCTCTATGAGAATGTCGTAAAATCATTATTATTTTTGACTGTTCCGGAAATTTTCGAATTCCTTCAATAAGTTGACGTGCTTGAGCCACCCACACTGCTTGTTCCCATATTTTTTCATTTACCATAATATTTTCAATGAATTATTTATCCTTAAGAAAATTTGTTTTTCTTAACAGAACCTCTTAAAATAATTCTCTATTGATTTTCAATTAATTCTGCTTATCTATAATTTAAGAATTAAATGTTAGTTCATTTAACAATTGTTTCACCATCCTTTACAAGAAAGGTGTTATCAAAATTCTCTTTAAACCATTGAGGATTATCGGTATGTACGGGAATTATAATATCAGGATCGATTGTCTCGATTGCCCATCTAAGATCATTTTGCGAAGCGTGTCCGGAAGCATGAAAACCTCTACTAAAAATTGGCTTTAATCTCCCTTCTTCTTCTATAATTTCGAAGCCGTATATTTTAAAACCGAAATGCCCTAGCCATTTACTTAATCTGATAAAATCAAATTCAGTTTCTTCCTCAAATGCTTCACTTGAAGAATAGATATAAGTACCATTTGTAGGTTTAATATCTAACAAGCTTTTTAAATTAAATAGAGAAAAACAAAGTATATACCTATTGGATTCTTTCGAAATATCTAGGGGACCTAAATAATTTACATTCTCGTCATTTTTAAGATATATTTCCTCCCAATTTGGCGATCGTACCTTTAATTCCTGATAGATCACAATATCTTTGAGTCTATCTATTCCATCAGCTTTTTCAAGAGCTTTTAATAGATAAGCATCCTTTGCAGTGACTACTAACGACCTTCTTACCTTATGTGCAATCTCTCGAAAAGTCTCTAATCTTTCAAAATTTCTAGCAGAAAAGTCTGCAACTACAAGATCTTTTGATGTCTCAACTGCATCCAAACAATTCTCAAAAACAATATCTTCAGATTCATTAATATCTTCTCTTGTTGTTCTTGTCCCTTCAATAATTAAAACTGAAGCATCTCTAGCACTTCTTATAAAATCTTTACTTTTATTTGCCATTTTGCCATGTAATCGAAAATCACCAGTATAAGCAATAGAATTATCCCTGTTGATAATGAATCCTACTGCACCATAGATAGAGTGGTCTACTTCAAAAGCTTTAATTTCGAATGGAGTTAGGAATTTATCTAAATGATATAATTCACCTTTTCCAAAATCCCTATATCTTTTAACACAGCTAGATAAGAAATCTTCCATAGATTCTGAATAAGATTGTGTACTATAAAATTTTCGACATATTCCTAATTTACTTCCAGATTTTAAAACTCTATCATCATCTGCTGGGATTTTTTCAAAAAAATAAGCAACTTCATTGCTAAGACTAGCTTTTGAGCTGTCAATTATACTTTTTAGTAATACTATGCTTATAGGAGAGGCTATGATGGGTATATTATGATCCAGTAATGAGATATTTCCAAAATGATCCATGTGTGCATGACTAAGTAAAATACCATCAACTTTAAGGGAGGGAAATGATGAAATATTAAGATCAGATGGAATAAGGTCTTTTCGGTAAATATTTAACCTAGGAATTAGATTAAGTTGGATAAGATCATGAATTCCACGAGTAGGACGCTCTTTAAGAAATTCTTGAAAATATTCACCATATTTCTTAAAGTTCATTCCAAAATCAAGAAACAACCCATTCCCCTTTTCTTTTAAATAGATTTTTGTACCACCAATCGTTTCCGCCCCATCATATATAGTTATTGTGGTCATTTTTATACAAACCAAGTATTTTTAATTAAAAAATAGGTCTTTATCAATAAAAATTCAACTTAAAATTCCAAAATATTTTAAACCCAATTTAAAATTTAAGAAATAATTATTAAAATGAAAAAGGAGTGAGACTCTTTAATCCAAACCATTAATTTTTTTTGGAGATCGTGGCGGAGAACGAACAAATTTAACAGCAGGGTAACCTATAATAAACGCTCCCACTCTTTTTCCATCAATATTAGCTAATTTTTTAATTTCTGGATTTGAATTCATTGCAATTTGAGACCATCCATTCCAACACGTGCCTAAGCCAAGAGCCTGAGCCGCTAATCTTCCATAAGTAATAATAATTCCTATATTATTTGCCTCTACTTCATGATCATCAGGAGAATCTATGAAAATAACGTGCGGAGCATCAAAAAATATGGGACTACGAAAAATTTTTCCAAGAATTCGAAAAACCCGTGTATACCTGTCTTTTGTAAAAGGATGATTTAGCACTTCTTCTAGAACAGCATCAGAAAGTTTCTTTATTTGCTCGGAATCTGATATAATCGAAAACCTCTCTGTTCTACTATTATCTCCGGTAGGAGCATTTTCCATCGCTTCAAAAACCTTCCTCAGAATTTCAGTTGGGATTTTTTTCTTTTTATAAAGTCGAACTGACCTATTTGCCCTAAGAAATTTGTAAATTGTATCGTATGAGACTATTGATTCAGGTTTAGAAACACCTTCATATTCAAAAGCTTCCCCTATACCTTGATGTTTAATAGCATCCTCAGGACACCGAGCAATGCAATGAGCGCATAAATAGCATAAGTTGTAAGGATCACTAAAGATGACTTTTTCTTGTTCATTATCCCATCTAAACATAAAACATGTAGTTAAGCAGATTCGACAATTACTACATTTATCATAATCTATTCCTAATATCGACATATTTGTTGAATTTTATCTAAATTTGATTGAAATTATAAGAAGTTATATTCCGATTTGATATATTTCTTATTGATATAATTAAATAGTTATTAATTTATTTAAATAGTTTTTAATAAGATTAATAAATTAATAAGAATAGTTAAATACTAAATAGAGGAAAGGTGTTTCCATGGAAAAAGAGCAGGTTTTTTTAAAACTTTTTGGAAGGAACCTTATAAGTTTCAAAATGCTCGATGATGGTGATATTATCGGTACAGGTATTTTAAATCCTCTCATTAAAAAGTTACGCCTACTTGTAATGCTTATTCTACAAGCAGGATTTTACAAAAATTATAATCTTGGAAGATGGAAAGGGAAAATAGTTCCGAATACTTTTGCGCCTCCCATTGGAAGTCGTCCGCAACTTCGTGCATTTAAGGGTCTAATAAAATCACATTTATTGCCATGGCGGGTACCGCTGGCGATGACATTCGCGGTTACTTATAGATGCCAGTGTAAATGTGTTCATTGCAGTGCAGGAAAACATTTAAGGAAAGATGTACCAGAACTCACCACAGAAGAAGCAAAAAAACTTATTGATGATAGTCAAAAACTTGGTATATCAATTTTAGCATTTACTGGAGGAGAACCTTTACTAAGGGAAGACATTTTCGAACTAATTTCATATGTAGATAAGCGAAAAACTATGCCTATCATGTTTACAAATGGTCAATATCTCACAGATGAAAATGT
>JBHLNY010000014.1:0-26088 GCA_048941065.1 Promethearchaeota archaeon | reverse complement strand
AATTTGGTACGCCCTTGGTATTGGCCAGAAGGGGGACAACCTCACAGAACAGAGCCTTTTACGTGGATAGTGAAAGGAAAAATAGCTGCTTCATGGTGGCCTGATTCTCAACTAATCGAGAGATACAAGAAAGAAGGGATTAAAGTAATAATAAACTGTTCTGAATTTGATAATCAATGGCAAATACCTCAAGATTTTATATATTTTCATATAAACATTCCTGATTTTGGAACTCCAACAGTTGATCAATTAGAACGATTTTTTGATATTACTAACAAACATGGAGCAAATGGGGAAGCGATAGTAGTTCATTGTGTAGCTGGTTGTGGCAGAACGGGTATAATGATTATTGCTTGGGCAGCTTATAATGGTTATTTCACTAATAAGATTGATCCTGTAGAATGGATTAGAAAAATTAGACCCTGCAGTTTAGAAACAGAAGAACAAAAGAAACTGGCTCGAAAAATAGTTAAAAAGTATCAAAATGTCTTATAATCTTATTTTTATTTTCATTAAAATATTACTTAGATTTAAGAAGAATAATGCTCAAGCCCATAAACTTTATAGCTTAGAGAAACATCTTGAATTATGTAAAAGTCCATGAAAAAAAAGAAATCTGGATATTTTTATATATCGACTGGGGTTCTTTTAATAGTTGTTGCTATCTTTCCTATGATCTACTTTAAAGTCTTTTTAGATCATTCAGAACGATATTGGACTATTACAGACATTTTTAAGCTGACTATTGGAACACATACATTTATTAGTCTTTTATTAAGCTCTATTTTTTTTATTTTAGGAATCTCTCAAGCTTCTAATAGGGAAGAAAGTTTTATTTCGTATGGATTATTTTTGTGCATTTCTATTTTAATTCTATTAATAACATACTTTTTAGCTTTAGAGCTTTTAATCGGGAATAGAGATATTGCTTATGTAACTCCACCATTATATTGATAAAATTATAGATCTTACTAAAATTATGAAAGCTAAAGAAATTATTCGTCTTGAAACAGAATAATAAATTAATCTGGTTTTGAATTTAGTTAAAAAATATTGAAAATACGCAAAATTCAAAGAAAATTGTTTTTCAAATTACTAGTGTTATCTTTAGTTTCAGCTACCTATTATTAAGATTTAAAAATAATAAAGCTAAAGAGTGGTATTTAATTATAATTATCTATAGTGTAAAGTATATAAAACATAACTCTAATTATTTATTTGAAAAATTAGAATTTATTTCAATTTCAAGATTATAATTATATATATTTAAAACACCAGTAAGTTCGGATAGTATATGCAGAAATCAGACTATATTTATATGATTATCGATAATATTCTGGTATACAACATAAATCTTCCTTCTGATCTTGAAGGAAATAAATTGGACGATCATCTCAACATTTTTGATGAAAAACACCTTAAGATTGTTGCTGGGTTTAATAAAGATTTCTTAGAACACTTCTTAATTGTATCAAAAGGAAAAAATTCAGCAGATCTTGATGAGATCCTTAAAAAAATGGAAAAAATATCTGTTATGATCGGTCCTACAGGAAATTTACATTATTTATCTTCTCATCAAATCCAATATATTCTGACTAAACTAGGATCAATGAAATTAAATGAAATAAAGGAAGCAAATATAAGTAAAATAGCTGATGAACAATTAGAAAAGGAATTTGGACCACAATATGGTACTTCAGCAGCATTAGAAAATCAACTTGCTAGTGCTGCTTTCTATTTATCAAACTTAGGTTATTCATATCAAGAAATTGAAGACAAATTTAGAGAAGTTAGACAAGATCCTTCAATGCTAGATCAACTTTTCACACTTCCCCAAAAGGAGATCTATAATTTACCTTCTGAACTGCAACAAGGAAATATAAGTACTTCTGGTAGCCAAATTAGTTCAAGTACTCAAGATGTACCTACAGTTGACAGTCAAGAAATTCAAAATGTCATTGAACACCATATTGAATCAATTGAACATGATATAACGGGTGAAAGAGCTCAAAAAGTTGAGGAAATACTACAGCTCATCAAGGATCATGTTAAAGATAAAATGACAGATTATTATGAAAGAGTATTTAGACAAATGCATCCTGATAGATTAAATCGCGCTTATAAAATGCTAAAAGATACAAAAAGAAAATCAAAAAGAATGGATCTTTACTTGGATTGGTTTTTCTGCTCAACTCTCTTATCTAAAATTGAATTAAAAGTAGAACACTGGCAAGTATCTTCCTCAGCAGGACATGGAAATGCGGGTGTTTATACTGCAGGAATTAATTTTGGAAGATATGACCAAATAATAAGAGATTTTCCAGACAATAAATTATCAAAAGTCATTAGCATCGCGAGAAGAATTTTACAAAATCCAACTAAAAAAGCGATCCAAAAGCTTGGACAGGATCTTATAGCTGAAACGGGCTTTGATGAACACCTCTACTTCACAGATTAATTTTCAGTTATGAAAGTAAAGCTCTTTTTTTAAAGAAGAAATTATGCAAAAAATTGAATCTTTCTTATTATCTTATCAGTAAATCCAACTATTCAAAACCCCATTTTATTTACTATTTACTTTAACATGTTTGTAGAAGATCTTAAACCAATAAAATTTATAATTTCTAAAATTGTTATCAATTATAATTGTTTTTAATAACCAAATAGTTGAATTTTAAAATGAGTAAGGAACTAGAAATTTATCAGGAATATGGAAGAAAAATTGAGGATTATTTAAGACCATCTACTTATCCAATAGCAATAAAATTAATCAAAAGCGAAGAAGAAATTCCAATTAATAGTAGAAGGCCTAAAACAAACTTAAAATTACGAACTTATTTATGCCAAAACTTTCTTATGACTCGCTCTTATGGTTGGACAGTAGCAGTCACAGCTGATGACTGTGCCTGCCCAATGGTTAGAGGAATTTTTGGCTGGGATCCTATAACGGAGGCCGGATTTAATTTGTTTCATCAATTCCTCGTTGGTCGTTATGCAAAGAATCTCGAAATTTCAAAAACCTTTGAGAAACATATAAATTTTTTAAACGATGATTTTATTGGTCTTGTAATATCTCCATTAACTCGAACTAAAATAGAACCAGATGTAGTTCAAATATATGGTTTCCCAGCTCAAATAATGCGTCTAATCCAAAGTTATCTTTATTTTCAAGGAGAAGTTCTTGAATTCACGTCTGCAGGAAGACAGGCTTCTTGTAATGAAGGATTAGCTAAAACTTTCTTAACCGATCAACCTCAGTTAGTGATTTTAGGAAATGGGGATAGAGTATGGGGTGGTGCTGAAGATTCAGAGCTGATGTTTTCTATTCCAAAAAGTAAGTTGGAACTTGTTGTAAAAGGTTTAGAAGAAACTCATAAAGGTGGAATAAGATACCCTATACCAAAATATATGAATTACACCCCGGCTCTTCTAGCGGCTATTACAAGAAGGACTAGAAAAAGAAAGAAAGAGCAATAAGTTGCCTATGAAAAACAAAAATAAATATATTTTTTTAATTTCTTTGTGTAAGTAAATAATAGATTGGTTATCCCAACTCCTTCTTATATACTGTTTTACCTCGAATAATTGTCTCAATAACCTGAAGTTCTCTAATTCTTTCTTTTGGAATTCTAAGAGGATTTTTGTCTAATATCACTAAATCTGCTAATTTTCCAATTTCAATGCTTCCTTTTATATCATCTTCAAAAGAAGCATAAGCTCCATTTATTGTATAAGCTTTTAACGCAGCTTCAATTGATAAACATTCCTCTGGAATAAAACCATTCCGAGTTACCAAACAGTGAAGACCTAAAATTGGATCAGGGTTTTCAACAGGGCAATCAGAACCAGCAGCTAGAATTACTCCCGTATCAACTATAGATTTGAAAGGATATGTATTATTGCATCTCTCTTTTCCCAATCTTTTTTCAAGCCAATTAGAATCTGAATGAATGAAAGCTGGTTGGCAGGAAGCTATTATACCGTATTCATTCATATCATTTATTATATCTTTTGTTAATACGGAGGCATGTTCAATGCGATGTCTATGATCTTTCTTAGGAAATTCTTTTAAAAGCATGTTATATAAATTCATTACAATTCTATTTGCTTTATCACCAATTGCATGAATAGCTATTTGAAAACCAAGGTTATGGGCAGTTTTCATTCTTTCATATAACACATCTTCATTTATTACAGCATACCCACGATTTTTAGGTTGATCTGTATAGGCATCTTCCATAAGAGCTGTAGATGCCCCCAATACTCCATCCATCCAAGCTTTTATACATCCGACTTTAAATTTACTATCTCTTTTTCCTTCATCCAAAGGTGATTTTTTGATTCTTTTCATTTTTTTTGGATTTGCTGTATAGATTATGCTATAATAATTCTGTAAAATGTTTTCTTTGATGGTTTTCAAAATTGGGATCGCAATTCCACCTAAATTTTCTACTCCTCCCTTTCTATCCAGTTCAAGAACTCCATGAATTGAGGTTATCCCTTTAGCTGCCAAACTTCCAAAAAATTCTGAAGCTGCTTTTTTAATTATTTTTGAATCTGGGAGTGAAATTATTGAGAATATTAAATTAGTTGCATTTTCTGTTAAAATACCTGTTATTTTACCTGTTTCATTTCGCTGGATTTCACCTCCTTCAGGTGATACTGTATTGTTAGTGATTCCTGCTAATTCTAAAGCCCTACTATTAGCTACTCCTGAATGAACATCATGACGAAAAATAAAAACTGGATTATTGGGACTAATTTCATCTAGATCCCATCTAGTGGGTAATATAGGATCATCAAATCTCTGTTCATCTAATTTAAATCCTAATATTAACTCATTAGGTTTTTTATCTTTGATAATATCCTTTAAAAACTGTAATAATTCTTTTAAACTTCTTATTTTAGAGAAATCAGGATATAGTAAAAAAAATAAAGCTCCAATTGCGTGCATGTGACAATCTATAAATCCAGGAAGAAGCGTTTTTCCTTTTAAATCTACTAACTCATAGTGATCTTTTACTTTTGCTTGAACTTCTTCTAGAGAGCCAACAGCAATAACCTTTTCTCCTTTAATACTGACAGCCTCAACAAAAGGTTGAGAATCATTCATGGTAATGATCGAACCATTATAAAAAATTTTACTCTTTAATTTATATTCATTCAATGAATTTACTCCTCATGCTAATTTATTATTTTCTAAATACAGTTTTACCTCTAATTATGGTTTCAAGAACTTGAATTGTTTGGATTTTATCTTTAGGAACCTCTAAAGGATTTTTATCTAAAATGACAAAATCAGCTAATTTTCCAACTTCAATACTACCTTTTACTTCTTCCTCAAATGCAGCATATGCTGCGTTTATTGTATATGTTTTTAATGCCTCTTCAATCGTTAAAGATTCTTCTGGTACAAAATTATTTCTTGTCACTAATGCGTGTAATCCTAAAATAACATTTGAATCTTCAACAGGACAATCTGAGCCAGATGCTAAAATCACTCCTTTATTCACTAAAGATTTAAAGGGATAAGTATATTTACAACGCTCTATCCCTATTCTTTTTTCTAACCAAGTATATTCAGAATTTATAAAAGCTGGTTGACAAGAAGCGATTAATTTGAGTTTTTTCATATCTTCTATTACATCTTTGGTTAGCATAGAAGCATGCTCAATTCTGTGTCTATGATTTTTCCTAGGAAATTCTTTTAAAAGCCTTTTATATAGATTTACTGCCATCCTATTACCTTTATCGCCAATAGCATGAATAATGATTTGAAATTCATTATTATGGGCAATTTTCATTTTTTCATATATTTCATCCTCTTCAATTACACAAAATCCACACATTTCAGAATCATCAGAAAAAGGTTCGAACATACAAGCAGTTTTAGCCCCGAAACTACCATCAAGAAATAATTTAAGACTTCCAATTTTAAATTTTCCATCTTTCTTTCCCTCATCTAACGGAGGTCTTTTTAACTCTAAGATTTTCATTGGATCTTCTGTATTGACCATAATGTACCAATTTTGAAGTACTTTATCTTGAATAGAGGTTAAAATGGAGACTTCTTTTGATCCAAAAAGACCATAGTCACTTTTTTTGCCGCAGTAGACAATACCCTGTAATGATGTTATTCCATTACTTGCAAAAATTTTGAATGCTTTTGAAGCTACTTCATCTAAATGTTCCTTCATTGGAATTTTTATTCTTGAAAGTATAAGGGATAATGCTTTTTCTGAGATTATCCCCGTTAATTCACCTTTCTCATTTTTTCTTATTTCACTGCCCTCAGGAACTTCCGTGCTTTTATTTATCCCTCCTAGTTCTAATGCTTTACTATTTGCAACTCCTATATGCCCGTCATATCTTAATATAAAAACAGGATTATTAGGACAAGCCTTATCTAAATCCCAACGAGTAGGTAATATAGGATCATCAAATATTTCTTCACAAAAATTAAAACCTATGGTTAAATCATCTATTTTCTTTCCCTCAGCAGTCTTTTTCAGGATTGATTGAAGTTCCTTTAAACTTTTGATATTTGAAAGATCAAGGTTCAGTAAATGTAAAAGAAATTGAATTGGATGGAGATGACAATCAATAAAACCAGGGGCAAGAGTCTTTTCTTTCAGATCTATCATTTCATATTGATCACCTAGTTCTTTTTTGACTGTTTTTAACTCTCCAGTAGCGATAATTTTCTCACCTGCTATCCCCACAGCATTTATAAAAGGTTTTTTAGGATTCATAGTAATAATTGATCCCCCATAAAACACTTTTTTTTCTGATCCTACTGAATTCATATAAAATTCTTTCTCTTTTTACTTAATTAATCTAGACTTTATAAAAAATTTTCAATAATTTAAGGTCAATAAAAATTAATAAAAAAAAAGATGTTTAATGTTAAATTTTTCTTGGTTTCATTCAGATTGGTAAAGTGCTATATACCTGTGAAAATAATAATTAATGCTAGAGATATAATTGAGACGCTTGAGGCAAAAATCAGTCCCTTTCTAACTTCTGGTGAAAGTGAATCATCAATTACTCCTCCTATGAAAGTAGAGAGGGCAAAGAAAAGTATCCCTAATTGTAATAAAAGTGCTGAGAGAGTCGCGAGTGTGTTTAAAGCCTGATAAAAGCGTTCATATTCACTAGGGGTATCAGGATCGGCGAATGTATAATATAAATTACGTGACATTACTAGTATAATTCCCACGATTAACAGAATAAGCCCCAATACAAAAATCTTCATATAATTTTTGTCAAATATAGAACGAAATGATTGTGTTGAAATTGATCTCACCATTAAAATTGGTAATTTAACATTATTGACAAATTATTTAAATCTTTGCATTTTTGGAAAAGCTTGTTCTTAATTTCAGATGAATGGTTTTATTTTTTCCTAAGTTTTAATTCTACTCTTTCTTTTTCAGCAATCTCTTTGATTTTCTCTTTGAGGATTTTAGATTTAGCTTTTAAATCTTTTGAATCAATGTTTTCATTTTTTATTGTTTCAATACTTTCCTTTAGCTCCTTTTCTAAATCTTTTATCGGAAGTAAAGCAGTAGCAATACAGAAGAAACTTTTGGATCTGCCTTCATTAAAGTTTTCTAACATAAACTCAAGTAATTTAACTCTTTTTTGTTGTTGATTTAAGAATTTTTCAATTCCATTTTCCTTTATGGACCTCAGATTTGTAAGTGATACTCGATGGCATATGAATGAATCATATTTATCCCAATTATTTATCTTTGAGCATGGAAATTCATTACACTCTGCACATGTCTCATAATTATGCCCTTTTACGCAGCATGTAATTATAGAGCATGATGGATGCCTATTTAAAAAATCGGGACCACAACATCCTGGACATCTTGAAGGTCCTTTGGTGTAATAAACAGGGCATAAACCACAATCTAATCCACAACAAGCAATAGTAGGATACTTCTTCTCAAGAGATTCTTTAGTCATTATTAATCCTTTTAATTGCTAATTTTATTATTTTACACATGGATTTTAAGAAATAAAAAGGTTATAAGTAAAATATTAAAAATATGAAATAATTCTTAGGATTAACAATTGGAGATCATTTAAAATGAAGGCATCCGTTTTGAAAAAATTAAATGTATTAATTGAAGAAGCTAACGCATTTAAAGATAAAAATAAATTTCAAAAAGCAATTGCAAAATTGCAGGAAGCGATAAATTTTGTAAATGAAAAGGTTAAAGAACCTGAAGATAAAGAAACAGAAATTAATAACATTAAAAATGTGATAAATCAAACTTATTCTGTTCAAATAAATGATATAGTTCAGCAAGCTATTCGATTAGTTTCTCAGAAAGAATTTGATCAAGCAAGAGAGCTTTTTAAAAAATCAATGCAAATTACTGTAAATATAGATGATCCAGAATTTAAAGCTGCTGAAGTAGAAGAAATTGAAAAATTAATAGAAGAAACAAAATTAAAGGAGTTAATAAATGAGGGAAATAATTGTAGAGAAAGTAAGAATTTTGATGATGCCCTTGAACTCTTCAATAGAGCTTTAATAATTGCTGAAGAAATTTATGAAGGAATTCCTAAAATTGAAGAGCAAGATAAAATCAAAAACGAAATTGATCAAACATGTTTAGCTCAAATAAAATTAATTGTTGAAAATGGGAATAAGTTAAAAGAAACTGGTAATGTTGATGAAGCAATTGATGAGTTTGAAAAAGCTTTGAATTTAACTGATGTTTTTTACAATTCTGATCAAAAAAGTAAGGAAATTACTAATACTAAAAATTTAATCAACCAAATTTATTCAAATAAAATTAAACCTGCTGTTGAGAAAGCCAAAGAGTTAGTAGATCAACATAATATTAATAGTGCGTTTTTAGAGGCTAAAAAAGCATTATCTATCGCAAATGAAATGTATGAGTCAGATCTAAAAAATCTTGAAATCAGCCTCATCGCAGAAGTTGTAAACCCAATTTATATTGAAAAAATCAAACCAATAGTAGAAAGTGGAAAACAAATAACTCAAGAAGTTAAATTTGAGGAATCTACGACAAAAATAAATAAGGCTGTTAATATTTTTAAAGAAGCTTTAGATATGGCAAATTCAATGATACCAGATATAAAGAAAGACCAGGAAGTAAAAAGAGTTAGTGATTTAATTAATGATGCCTGCTTAGCAGGAATTAATTTGATTAAAGAAAATTCTGTCTCTAATATAATGCAGAAAAATTATGATGACGCGATTAGTCAATTATATTCTGCTTTAAGTATTGCAAAAATTATGACATATCCGGAAGAAGAAAACATAGAAATAGAAAATCTTAAAAATCTTGTGAATAAGGTCTATTCTGCCCAAGTAAAGGAAGTTTTAACTCAGGGAGATAAACTAGTTAATGAAGATAAATACGATGAAGCGATAAAAGTTTACAATGAAGCATTAGATATAACAAATAAGATGTACTTAACAGAAGAAATGGAAAAAGAAGTAGGTGAAATCAAAGGATTAATCTATCAAACTGAAATAAAACAACTTGTTGGTAAAGGTGGTTTAGCAGAGACACAACAACTTAAAGAAAAAGAGATAGAAAAACTTAAAAAACGATTAGATTACGCTAATTCAATTGAAGATGAGAAGCGTAGAATCGAAGAAATGAGCAAAATAAAAAAATTAATTGATGAGGTTCACTCTGATGAAATTAGACTTTTAATTGAACAAGGAAATCAGTTAGCTAAACAATCAAAATATGAAGATGCTTTCAAATTTTTTGAAAGAGCATTAAAAGTAAATGAATTGATGGAAGAACCTGATCTTCAAAACAAGAATTTAATTAGAGAACGCTATAAGACCGAATTAGTTAACAAGGCTAAGCAAAATTTAGCAAAAAATCCTGATATAGCAATTGAATCCTGCAATAGAGCAACAGAATTAGATGAAAATTATGTAGATGCTTATTACCACCTAGGACTTGCCTATAACATAAAAAGGAGCTATGATGCTGCAATCCAAAATCTAAATAAAGCTGTTCGATTAAATTCAAATCACGCTCTGTCATGGAATAATCTCGGTTTAGCTTATGAGGCTAAACAAAGCTATGATGATGCACTTAAAAGCTTAAAGAAGGCTGTTGAGGTTGATTCTAATTATGCGCAAGCATGGTATAATATGGGAAACGTTTATAGATTAATGAATGACCTTGATAATGCAATTGATAGTTATAAAAAGGCTACTCAAATAGACTCAGAATTGGCAAAAGCCTGGTTATATATGGGATATGCGTACTTTGATAAGAAAGACTATAATATGGCTATTCAGCATCTCGAAAGAGGAATTACTGTAGATCCTAATTTGGGAATCGAACTAAGTTCGTTTATAGGAGATTTTAAAACCCTTTTAGACAAAATAAAAACAATTCTGACTGAAAAATTTATTAATAGGTAAAATCTCAATTACAAAATATTTTTTTCAGATTTTAATAATCTTTTTGTCGACTATAATTATTTTTCATGAAAAAAATTCAGAATTATCGTAAGCTTTATAAATGTTGATTATGGTTCTTGAAAAAAATTTACATTTTGCCACTTTATAGTGAATTTATTTTAGTGAGGCAATATATTTTTATATGGATTTTCATAATAATAATATAGAACTGAAAAAATTTAAGTGATTTAAATGCAATATTGTTCATGTGGTCTTAAACACAAATTTTCTAATGGAGTAATAATTAAGGATGATCGAAAGAATTATGAATGGAATTGTACAGATTACAATTCTGACATCTTAGATGTTCAGGAAGAGATCCTTGCTAATTATATTAAGATAAAAATAAATGAAAAGAATGAGAATCCTTTATTAATTTATGAATAAAGGAATAAAATACTATTTTTCAATTCTCTTTTCTTCAGAAATCTTTAAAAAGTACGGAAATATTATTTGAATCTATTAAATTAAAAAAGGAGAATTAAAAAAGGAAAATAATAATTTAATTAATTCCTTCTTTTTAAGAAATATAATTCGAATCCTATCATTCCTATAAGTGAAAAGACTATCCATAGAATACCAAATCCAGGAATGTTGTAGGCTCATTAAAGTACCAATATATTCGAGGATAACTAGCCGATAAATTGTATAAAGAAGATGTGTTAATAAAAATTAGAGGAAAAAAATTGAAATATAAAGATTAAGTAAACTTCTACAAAAGATTTGAAGCATACTGCTTGACAAGATATTCAATCTTTTGAGGTTCAAGTTGCTCTCTTTCAAGTTCAGGACACATATGTTCTAGGTGAGAGAGTAATTCATGAAGTCCAACTTCTGCTTCCTTAAGATCAATTTTATCTCTTTCATTGAGGACTATTGACCCCATTAGATGCTTAGAACGCTTGAAAATGATTACATTTCCCTCAATCTTTAATTGACTTAATTCACTATCAAAACTCTCTTTCACAAAACTTGTAATAGCAGCAAATAATCCTCCTTGTAGAATATCTTCATTAGATGAGGATGTTAGTGGTACACCACCCTTATCAAATACTGTTAATGCTTTTGGATTTATCTTTCGAGAAAGTTGTTTGCCTGTTAGTTTATAATAGATTTTCATAAAAGCATGTACTATTCCGTAGCCTGTTTTCGCAGAAATAGGTAATACCTCAAATGAGGGCAACTTTTTTAATTCAAATGCTTGAATAATTTCACTAAGTGAGGCTACAGGCTCAAGATCATATTTGTTTGCTAGTACTATTAAAGGTTTCTTCTTGAAAATAGAAGAAAGTTTCCATAATTCTTCCTTTGCCTCATAAAACCTTTCTCTAGCATAAGCATCAACCATAAAAATCACACATTCCGCATCAGACATTTCGCCAAGCCATAAATCTCTGAAGTCCCTTTGTCCGCCCATATCCATTATATTTATCCGAACTCCCTGAACTTCTACCATTGACATCTCTTTTCCCATAGTAGGAGTATGTTCCATAAAAGTCCCATTTTGGAGGAAACTAACCATTGTAGTCTTACCAGCAGAATCTAATCCGCATATTACAACCTTTTTCTCATGTGTAAAAATCCGCTTTAAAATATCTTTTACTCCCATATTTTATCAATTTTAATTGATTGATTTTGATTTGTATTTTTTGAATTTTATAGAAATAAGATAATAATTTTGGTATAAAAATCAATTTTTTATTTCAAAATTGTGTTATGTTGCCACAAATTAAACTTTTTACACACAAAGTGAATTTCTTTCATTTTTGTTAAAAAATGAAAATATAAGAAAAAAATTTATTAAGAAAAAACTATGATTTTTTATTATTCTCTCACTACAAGCTTAGAAATCCAAGTTCCCATAATTTTTTTTTCTTCTTCTTGATCTATAACTATGTATTTATCGAAAAATCCTTGAGTTGCTAGGTAAAAGAAGATAGTACCTATTATTTTTAAAATTTGAAATATAATATCAATAGAGATCATTTGACCAAGACCCCATGTGAAAAAAAACAAACCCATTCCTACCGCTAACCCGTTTCGATTCTTTCTTCCTTCACGAACAAGCAGATATGGTAATACTAAACCTATAATCGAAGCATAGATCATAAAAGCAATCATATTTGGACTAATAACCAGACCTACAATGAGATAGAAATTAATTACAAATGGAAGTGAATACAATTTCTTTAATCTTGCTAAATAGAATATGAACTCTACCTGAATAGTAAAAAGAATAAATGCAAATAGAATTCCTAATTGGAGACCTCCTGCGATTGCTATATCTAAACTAAGATCCGTAAAATAAGTAATTAAATTAAAAAATGTGCTAGCTGTAATGGCCATAATATATATTATGATGGCAATATATATTCGATTTTTATGCTCACTGTATAATTTCAACATCTTAGTTAAGGATAGAATAAATAAAACGAATATAAATGATTCTAGTGCTAATAAATGAATCTCAATCATTTTATGATACCTCCTGTTTAAGTGGTTTGAAAAAGCCAAGACTGAAATAAACGATAAAGGCTAAATAGCCAAGATTTATAATTCTCGATATTAAAGGGTCTTCGAGGAATAAGGTGGAGAAAGCTAAGCTAAAGAAAACTGCTAAGCCTAATGCACCATTATCCTTAACGCGAATACTAGTGAAATATAAGAACAAAATATCAATTGCTCCTGCAATATTGGTATAGTAAGCAAGTCCTTCATCATAACCAGTTAGAAGAAAAAAAATAGTCATTCCACTATAAAAAAAAATTGCAGTATAATACAATGCTTCCCATCTATTAATATAACATATCAAGGTTAAGCCAAAAGTAACCATTAGACCTATAAAAAAATTACTAAATCCAAAAGTAGCACCCCACATCTTTTCCCAAGAAGGTATATAGTTAACTATAAATCCAATGATTTCATTTAATGAAAAAGTAAGAAATGTACTAAATACAATTAACCGTACTATGTTGTACTCTCCTGTAGATTTTCTCTCCTTAACTAACTTATATCCTAATATAAAAGTTGACATAGGGATAAATATTGCACTCAATGTATTGCTAATAAAACCAAGATTATCTAAAAAAACTTCATTTACCATTAGAAAAAGCTCCCTTTTACATCTAGTTTTGGTTTAATTAATTTAGATTTAATATCTTCAAATAATTTTGAAAGGTTAATTTCAACATTTTCTATCATGATGTCTTTTTCCTGATTAATACCATCATAAATGGTTTTTTGGTACATTATCAAAACTCTCTCAGAGAGTAAGCCATTTTTCTCTAATTGATTTATTAATTCTTCCAGAATTGGTTTATAAATCTCAGCGTTATCTTTCTTACCTAGTAAAACTGAAATTGAGAATAAATCGTCTCGATCCTCTTGAATTGGCATTTTAAATATATAAGATAAGACATTATATTTATCATATTTATTTACTATAAAATCTCCTATTTTAGCACCCGTAGGAAGACATTTACCGATTAACTCTTTAGATTTATCCGTTGAAATTTCAAGATCAGGGTAGGAACTCAAGATTTCTGGGTTTGAATTTACATAACCTCCAAGCTTGCAAATTATTGCCCATTCTGAAGTCATAATAAAATCGTTCCTTTAACTATTAGAGTTTACTTAATGTAACTTGAAATAACTTAACCCTATTATTGTTTTAAATTAAATCTATAATAATATGCTAAAGTGGAAAAAATTTTAACTTAAAAATGAACTTTTTTTTACACTTTTTTGTTGCTACATATCGAAAAAAGTATTTTTACGAATATATAAATGCAAATTTTAAAAAACCATTACTTTAACATAGCATTAAAGAATTTCGCACTCAATGTTAGTTTTGAAAGAGTCGGTAGCATTCCAAAAAGTTTTTCCCCAACATAACGGTCATTACTTGTACTATGCTTAGAAAGATCGTGATTTATATAAGCTTCATAGATATATTTCCTGCAAGTCTTGTTTTCTTTTAGGAGTTTCGTATATAAACGCCATAAAGAATTTACATAGGATCCTTCGTTGTAGATTAAATATTCAAGGGCATTTCCATTCTTAAAGTAAGTCATCAAGACACGTTTAACTTCTCGATCGTATTTCTGTAGCTCTAATCGGCTAAAATTGCTATCTTTTTCGAATAATGGCTTTATAGTATTGGAAGCTATATCCGCACAGGCTACTCCAGGTAACAAACCCTCATAAAAGAAGGCAGTTACAATCCCAGCTGCTTCTCCAAGAATAAGAACTCGATCGTTAGAGAACTTTTTTATTGGATGTTTAGAGATATCTCCTACAACTGCAGTTGATATGTTATACTTTAACCCTTCAATAAACGGTTGGATAGGTTTGTAATTTTTTAAAATTCGTTCAAGTTTAGAAATAATTTCCTCTTTAGATTGATTCTTTTCTCCTAAGAATCCAGCGGAAATTCTCTCTTTACCTTTATTAAAGAAAAAAGGACCATTCCTACTTATTTTCGGATTGATGTGAAAAGTATAATTCCATTCTATATTCGTATTTATTTTATCCTCATTGCCAAAAAGATGGATATAAGTTCCAGTATAAGAATCAGGAACTTCAAAACCTAAAGATCGTTGTAAATCAAAACCACGTGAACCCGTTGCTAATGCTAATAATTTTGTATTATATGATTCGCCTTTTGTATTGATTAATTCCAAAAAGTCACTGTGTTTATTAATTTTTGAGATTTTTTCTTTAGAATTGAATATTCCTCCATGCTCTTCAAGTTGATTAATAAGCTCCTGTAATAAATTTTCAGTATAGCAAATGTTACCTAATGGAATTCCGAACTCTGTAGAATCTATAACACCATTGAACTCATCACTCATATAATTTGATTTCGTATGAATACATGGAAAAAGGATTTTGTTTTCCCAATCAATTTCTTCTTTTATAAATGGTCTATTATGTTCTGGAAATATATTTGTTCTTATGGGTATCTCTTCTCTGTAATTTTGAGCTTCTATAAGAAGAGTTTTTGCATATTTCGAAACCTTAGTAGCAAAAGAAGTACCTGATATCCCTGCACCAATGACTATTACATCAAACATAATTAAGATTCAAAAGAAATAACAATAAAAAAGGTTTTTCCTATAAATAATTGCAAAAATGACAAGAATTCGAATTACTAAATAATATTTTGAATCGTTTTACCGATCTTATCAAGGTTTACTTCAGCCATCCCGAGAGGCACAGTTGAGTCAAATAAAATAACGATAATTAAAGGTTCTAATTTCCAAGGAATTTCAATAATCTTAGAAAATACTTTCTGATTGTTTTCTAAACTATAAAAAGTCATACTAAATTCATGGGCAACTTTATATCGAATTTCTAATTCTTTTAATGAAGATAATAAAATATCTTGAGGTAATGATGAATAAATAACTTTACCGTTAATTGAAAAAACTGCAGCTCCAATAATTTCGTTTTCAAACACTAGACTTTTAATATGTTCAATTATTTTTTGGTATAAAATACGGCTTGAATTTAATTCTTCTTCTCCTGTAATTAAACGATCAATTTTGATATCAAATTGTTGATTTTCAATTATCTGATAATCATCAAGATCAGCTGTTTTCAAGAATTCTTCAAATGCATTTATTATATTGGCTAATCGAGAAGAAATAAATAATAAACTCGCGCTTGAATCTGATAATATGGTGTAGATAAAATCTTTCTGTATTCTGAAGACAAATCTGAAATCACCCATTTCGATAATCTCGGGCGTTCGTTGCATAATTACATTCTCAGAGAATGAAAAGATAGCTGAAAAGAAAGGAGTAATTAAATTTGGTTCTATATTCTCAAAATCATCTGTAAAATTCCTATTATAAATACACACCCCTGCTTTAGTTAAGATAAATAGCGAATGTATTTTCATTTAGATAAAAACTATGTCCTTCTTTTAAATTTAATTAAAGAAATTTAGTCTTATAAGTATTATTAAAAGCGAATTTATGATATTTTTGTACATGGTATTCAATTGAAATTGAAAAGAGCTTCATAAGTTTAAAAATTTCTTAGCTTTCTTAATTTCTGACTCAATTTCTTCCCATGCAGCCATTCTCTTAATAACTGGCTTTCCATTTATACAAATACCTCTGGAGATCCCAAATTTTTCAATCATTTTCCTATCATCAGTATTAATGAATTTAAATTTAACTTCAGGATATTTATTTCTTTTGACTTTAATAGTGTCTACCATAAATTTTGACCAAGGACATTGACTATTAAAAAATATATCTACTCTTATTTCATCGTTTTTTTCAAAAGATTTTGTTTTAAGACTAATTAATTTTGGTTTGGTATTGGCACTCAAATTAAGATGAAGTAGAATACGGCTTCCATCCCTGTCAACCTCTTTAAACCTAAATTTTTTAAAAAACCTTGACGGTATATATTTTATTGAGGTTCCAAACCATTTATCACCTTCATAAGCAATAACACTAGCTCCACCAACTTCTTCTGCTCTATTGATAAAGGACTCTAAGAGTTCCTTACCTACTCCTGTAAGCCAAAAAGGTGGTAAGATCCACATACAATTAATGAATAGGGAATTTTTACCTTCTACCGGTTCAAGAGCGAGTTCAATTGGCATACTTTCAAGCAATCCCATTGGTACCATCCCATACAACGCTAAATCTGAGTGTAGCATTTTTCCAGCCCATTTGTAATGAATTACCTCAGATTTGGGCTTTTCAACTGCAATAAATACTTCAAGACCTTTGGGCATCATTTTTTTAATCCAATTTAATCGCTCAACCATTGCATTTTGCATTGCTTCTATTTGTTCTTTTCCAATACTAGGATCAAGACAAATTGCACCTATATAATCCAATTGGTCTTCTTCTAATTGTTTAATTTTCATATGATATTCTCTTGTTGAAATACTACCAATAAGAAGTTAATAACCTTGAAAAATTTTTAAATTATTTAGTAACTTAAAAAATGATTTTTTTTTAAAATTCGTTCTTTAGTTATGAGTTTTTTCTCATAATAAAGATGTTTATATATCAAATTTTATTTTTTTACATATGAAAGTTGTGATAAATTTTAATCACAACTTTTTAAAAATTAAAGAAGATTGCTGAAAAATGTCTGATAATGAATTAGAAAAAATAAAACAGAGAAAAGCAGAAATGCTTTTAAAACTGCAATCAATGCCAAGTGAAATTATAACCATTCATGGTGTTAATGAATTAAATAAATTAACTAAAGATTTCCCTGATAATGTTATTCTAATAGATCTCTGGGCGGTCTGGTGTGGACCGTGCAGGATTTTTGCCCCAATTTTTGAGAAATTACATCAAGAATATTCTAAGGATTTCATTTTTACAAAAGTGAATGTGGATGAAAATCCATCAATAGCCCAAATTTATGGGATTACAGCAATTCCAACAACCCTCCTTATTAAAAACGGTAAGATCGTGAAAAAATTTGTGGGAGTAATGAATTACGAAGCATTAAAGCAAATTCTCGAAAAACTCAAATCTTAAACCGATGGTATTTTTTAGACTATCTTTTTTTTATTTCAATTTCAAAAAAAAAGTGGTGAAACCTCTTGGAAAGTATTTCTGACCAATTAAAATTTATGTTAGAAGATAGAAATATTTACAGAAGTAGTAATCTATTCAAATGTGTTTTAGGTTTAAATGATTTAGAATCAAAAGTATTCTCATATTTACTGAAAAATGAGAAAGTTAGTACATTAGAATTAACTAAAACCCTTGAAAAAGACAGAAGCTTAATCCAGAGAGCACTTCAGAAGTTAATAGAGCTAAAAATTGTAAAAAGAGAATCTATGTCATTGAAAGAATTCACTGAACTTAAAGGAGAAAGCGAATCTAATAAGCGTGGTTATCTTTATGTTTATAGCTCAAAAGCCATACAGGTTGTAAAGCGAGAAATTGGTAAATTATTAGACCAATGGTATAGTAATATGAAAAATTATATTGATAATTTAGATAACCTTTTTGATTGTTATGAAATAGAGGGAAAACTCTGTTAACAACAGATTAATTTTACTAACAATTAGTTTTTTATCAGCTTACTAAGATACTTCCGAAATAAATACCGAAGTTATAATAATACTTAAATTTAATTTCTTTTTCCTAATTTTATTAAGTAAATTTTCTAACAGATTTAGGGAAATTATCATGAGAGAAATCAATAATGTTGAATATTTCGATATTAATGATATTAGTGAGATGTTTCGTAAGAAAATAAGTGCAGAAGAAATAGGAAGGTATTTTGAAGATAGTAAAATTAAAGGAAAAAAAATCGAAAATCAATGGTATGCGACTCAAGATGCTATTGATGATTTTAAGAAAATATTATCTAAAGAGAGGGCCATAATGGTAGGTCCCCATGAAATTGATTTATCAAATATTGAATTGAAGGGTAGGATTTTGGATATTGGAGGGGGTGGTGAAGGAATCATAGGGCAATATAAAGGTGAACAAGTTATTGCCATCGATCACTCTAAAAGTGAATTAGAAGAAGCTCCTGATAGTGGTGAATTAAAAATAATAATGGATGCTAAGGATTTACAATTTTTAGATAATATATTTGATACAGTCACAGTATTCTTTACAATGATGTATATCTCTCTAGCTGACCACAAAAAAATATTTAAAGAAATTTATAGAGTGTTAAAAAAGAATGGAGAATTTATGCTCTGGGATTTGATTATACCAAGGAGAGGTAAAGAAAAAAAAGATATTTATGGTATATACCTTAAAGTAAAAATTAATGATAAAATAGTAGATTCCGGTTATGGAATATTATGGGATAAAGAACAAGATATCCAGCACTACTTAGACTTAGCTAAAGAAATAGGGTTTGAAATAATCAATAAAACGGAAGAGAAAAACCATTTCTTTGCAAGATTCAGAAAAGTTTAATTATAAAAAAATTGAGAATTTGACTTAAAAAACATAGCCTAAGTTAAACTAATACAAAACTCAAAGCAGATTGATTTTTCTATCTCCATACTGAATGGTTCAAAATTGCTTCATATGGACATGCATCTTGACAGGCTCCACATTCAATGCATTCAGCAATATCATCTGCATCTACTTTACCGTCAATAATATCATAAACTTGAGCAGGACATACTTCTACGCATTCTCCTGAACCTGTACAGAGATCCAAATCAATCTCGACCCAGTGATCATCAACTTCCCATCTTTTTATATTTGGCATATCAAATATTTTAATTAGTAATCATTTCACAAGAGTTCTTTATTAATTTATTATCTAAAAACGAAATTATTATAAAATATAATTTTAAAGATAGGTTAGAGAGATAAAGAGACAGTAAAGAAAAGAGATAAAAAATTAATTTAATAATAATTAACTTTTTTTATTACAATTTTAAGTTGATTCTAAAATGCAGATTAATACAAAATTGGATATTTTATTTAGTCCCAAGAAAATTGGAAACGTACAAATTAAAAATAGAATTGTGCGTTCAGCGACTTTTGAGAGAAGAGCAGAGAAGTATGGCTATGTAAGTGACCCGCTTATTGATTTTTATGGCGAATTAGCTCGTGGAGGAACAGGTTTAATAATTACTGGTTTTACTGCTGTTGATCCGAGTGGTACAGCTAGTCCCTATCAAACTTGTTTATATGATGATTCATTCATTCCCGGTCAAAAAAAATTGGTTAACTCTGTTCATGAATATTCTGATGTTAAAATTGCCGTGCAAATTGCCCATACTGGTCGCCAAGGAGATCATCCAAAATATCATCCTGTTGGACCTTCGGCAATTCCTTATGAAACTACTGGATTAACACCCCGAGAATTATCGACTGAAGAAATACGTATATTTATTAAAAAATTTGTGGATGCGGGGAAGAGAGCATATGAGTGTGGCTATGATATGGTACAGTTACATGCTGCTCATGGATACTTCTTATGTAATTTTATTTCTCCTCGCACAAACAAGCGTTTAGATGAATTTGGAGGAACCATTGAAAAAAGATCCAAGATTTTGAGTGATATTTATCAAGGACTAAGAGATGAACTTGGAAAGAATTTTCCTATAACAATCAAATTGCAAACTCAAGATTTTATTCCTGGGGGTTTAACATTAGATGAAGGTGTGCATATTGCTAAAATTCTTTCTGATATTGGTTTTGATGCAATTGAACCAAGTGGAGGAGGAGCTGAGACTCAAATTGGGGTTAAAGATGCCTTTCCAAGTAAAGTTATCAAATCACCTGAAGAAGAGAACTATTTTTTACCAACAGCCAAAAAGATAAAACCTTTCATGAAGAATTGCGCTTTGATGCTTATGGGAGGGATCAAAAATCCGATTTCAGCAGAAAAAATCCTCCAAAATGAATTAGCAGATTTTATTTCAATGTGTAGACCTCTCATATATGAACCAGATCTCCCGAATCGCTGGAAAAATGGTGATCTCAGCCCAGCTAAATGTATAAGTTGTAACTCTTGTTATATGACAATGTTAACGGGTCCTGTATATTGTGTAGTTCGGAGAAAAGCAGAAAGGAAGAAACAGAAAAAAGCGTGAAAATTTTGTCTAAGAGTAACCATAAATACATCATACTTTTCACTGATCGGAATTTTTTGCCTTTTTGGATTAGCTTTTTCGCATTTGGAATGGGTACTGGTTTATTTACAATTTCTCTTAATTGGTGGGTTTTATTAGAAACTAACTCAGAAGTGCAATTAGGTCTCGTGAACACATTTGCATTAATACCAATGTTAATTTTCTGCTTTTTTTCAGGAATCATAGTAGATAATTTCGATCGTAAAAAAATTGTAATATTTGCTTTAATCTTTCGGGGATTTGTTTTTTATAGTTACCTGATTCTCAATTACTTCCAGATTTTAAATATTTGGACTGTATATATATTAGCTTTTTTTCAGGGTCTCTCATTTCCTTTTTACCTTAATGCTATAAATGCAATTATGCCTGAGATTATTGAAAAGGAAAATTTATTATCTGCTAATGCGTTAGTTGATGCTGCTATGTGGTCAGCAAGCATTATTGGTTTTTTCTCTGGTGGTTTTTTAATAGAATCTTTTGGAATTATGAACCTATTTATGTTGTCTGCTTTTATTACAATTGGAGCAGGTCTTTTATTTTTCCTAATAAAATATTCTTTTGAGAAACCCTTGAAAAAAATATCCCTATTCAGCTTTTTTTCTGATATTAAAAATGGAGTTTCTTTATTGAAGAAAGACTCTGCTTTGCTTATTTTTATTTTAACTTGGTCTGGAATTTTTATTTTATTTGGAAATGGACCTATGTCTATTGGTTGGCCAGTTTTTTCAAAGAGGATTTTGAATGCTGGTTCAGGCGGGTATGGTCTTTTAGTAGCTATGTATTCGTTGAGTTCTTTGATTGGTAGTTTGGTGATAGGTCATTGGGGAGTTAACATTAAAAAGGGAAAATTAACTTTAATTGGATATATATGGGGTTCAATTGGAATTATAATATTTAGCTTTACAACTGATCTATTGTCTGCTTCAATAGTATTGTTTTTTTGGAGTTTCTATTACCCCCTAATTAATGTTTCTTATTGGACTGCCTTGCAAGAAAGAGTACCTCATGAGGAACTTGGTAAAATTACTGGAGTTACATTTACCTTAACTTCAGCTTTAGGTCCAGTTTCTCTCATGATGACTGGATATTTGATGGAATTTGTTTCAATCACACTTCCCTTTTTACTTTTTGGAATAGCTTTTATAATCTGCTTTATTATGATTTATCTAAGTAAAGAAACAAGAGTTCTAAGATAAGATCTGAGTAAGATAGTTCTCATATTTATAATAATTCATTACACATTATTTTATTAAGAAAATATCTTTTAATTTTATTGATAAGATATTAAAGGGATTAACTGTGAGTAAAAGTACTTTTTCTGAACACCTATTCCAATATCGGTCTGTAGAAAGAAAGAAACTCTATATTTCATTGATTATTACCGCAACAGTTATGGTTTTAGAAATAATAGGTGGCTTAATTACCAATAGTATCGCTTTATTAAGTGATGCGGGTCATATGTTTACTCATGCTTTTGCAATTGGAATTAGTTTATTAGCAATTATTATTGCAAGGAAGCCTCCTTGCCACCATAAAACTTTTGGTTTATACAGAGCAGAGGTGTTAGCAGCTTTTATTAATGGTTTATTTCTTATTCCAATTGTCGGATTAATAATTTATGAAGCAATTCTGAGATTTTTATATCCTAAAGAAGTATTTGGTTTTTATATGTTATTAATAGCTCTCATAGGACTATTCGTAAATCTAACAAGTATCGTGATTCTACAAGGAAGCCATAACAATAATTTAAATGTTAAAAGCGTTTTTTATCATATGATTGGAGATGCTGTATCTTCAATTGGGATTGTAGTAGCTTCTATTATTATACTTTATACTAATTTTAACATACTTGATCCTATGGTAAGCATTGGGATCTCAATAGTAATTCTTTATTGGGCTTGGAGTGTATTAAAAGAATCTACAAGAATTTTACTTGAAATGGCACCAAAGGGATTGAATATTGACACTATTAATGATGATTTGAGAAATACTTTTAAAGAGATTGAGGAAATTTATAATGTGCATCTCTGGACAATTACACCTGATATGCTAATCTTTTCTGCTTATATAAAGATAATTGAAGAGATTAATATAAATCAAGATAACTTGATTTCTGAAATTAATAACTATTTATTCAAAAAATATAATATAATTGAATCAACGATACAAGTTATGCCTAAAAATGCCATAGAGGCTTGTAATATTTAAGAACTCCTTTTTAATTATAAAATAAACATTTATATAATATTATATCGATTCTAATTATTATTAGCAATTTATAAAAAAAATAATGAGGTATTAAGGAGGTTTGTCAAATGTCATCCGAGAGAAAAGTAGATCCATTTTCTGCTTTGATATTGGTAATTAGTGTAATTGGAATTATTATGGTAGCAGCTCTTTTATTTGCTGGTTTTTATTTACCCGGTTATGGAAATAGATTTGCATGTTTTGGTTGTGAATATAGTACTGACGGTGATGCAGCAGCACGAATTATTATGATAATACTATTAATTGCTCAAATAGTTTTAGCCTTAAATGAATTAGTCCCTCAAAAATTTATTAACATAGAATTTATAAATATCAACCTAATTGGCATGATTTTATCAGGTTTAACGATACTCTTTGCTCTTATAGGGATTGGTGCTTTTGGAATAAATTATGGAGCTATAGACGGATTTGAATGGTGGCCTGAAGCAGGATTTTATGGAGGAATCATAGCAGGAATAATCAACGTCATCTTGTTTACCTTAAAATTTCTAAACAAAATTTAAAATATAATCTATCTCTTTTTCTTTTTTAATTTGGTGAAGTAATTATTATTGTTATCAAAGTCAGCAATCCGATAATTATAAAAACGGATGATGAAATTAGCTTAAGATAAAATCTTGATATTTTTTTAGCTATTATTGCTCCAAAAAGTATGCCGATCCATGCTACAAACACAAGAGCGAAAAAGGCACCCATCCATACTTCAATTGGACGATTATATCGAGAAGCCATAGTAATCGTTAAAATTTGAGTCTTATCCCCTAACTCCATTAAAAATATGAAAATAAATCCGGCTAAATAGGGATTTCTTCTTAATTTTACAAGTTTATTTTTAAAATTATCTGTACCTTTAGTATCATCGATTTCAACATCTCCTTCCAAAATTTCTCCAGATTTAGCAATTTTTCTTTGTAAATAGAGTTTTTTCAGAGAACGAGACTCTAATATTCCAATTAAAATGAATATTAGTGCAGACACTAAAGATATTATTGTGATTGGAATAAAACGAGTTATAATTATTCCAAAAACTACTCCAATTGTTACAATTAACGCAAAACCAATCGTAACTCCTATTCCAACTTTATAAAATTTCTTATATTCTAAAGCAAGATTAAATACAATTAATTGGGTTTTGTCTCCTAATTCTCCAAGGAATAAGATTCCAAAAGTCAAAAAAAGTATTAAGAAATCCATTATTTTGAAAAAATTAAGTTCTATTAAAAACTTACTGATTTTTCCATTTGATCTCATTATTTCTGGGAAACTTAACCATAATATAAAAATGAATATCCTATATATTTTTGTTCTATGTATTCCATTATCATTTTTAATAGAACTAGTGAATCGAGTTACCATTTAAACAAAAAGATCACTTATATTAGATAAGCCTAAAATTTATTTTTAATAATTTTTTAATAGATCATAAGGTAAAATTAAGATTATGATTACATAAGAGAGGAGCTAATTGGTTTCTATAGTTGATTTGATAATTCCTACATTTTTAGCATTACGTGAAGGTTTAGAAGCAATATTAGTTATTGTTATAATACTCTTATATTTAAAAAATACGAATCAGCGTTTTTATTACAAGTATGTAATCATAGGAAGTGTATTAGCAATTATTTCAAGTTTTATATTCGCATTTATCTTTACAGCAATACTGGGAGGATTTAAAGGAACTCTTGAAGAATCTTTTGAGGGTTATACTTTCATAATTTCTGGAGCTTTCATTATAACGTTAATTCTATGGATGAGTAAAGAAGGTCCGAAAATGAAAAAAAATTTAGAAGAAAGAGTTGAGTTTTCAATTGAAACAGGAAAGGTAATTTCAATATCTACCCTTACATTTATAATTATTATTAGAGAAGGAATAGAGTTAGTTCTTTTGCTGATTGGAGCCACCTCAGTTGGTTCTCTTACCCAAACAGGAGTTGTATTAGGATCTTCTATTGGTTTAGGCATTTCAGTTGGAATTGGTTTATTATTTTTTTATGGTATTAAAACTATTAATCTCTCAAAATTCTTTAAAATCTCTAATATTGTTTTAATTTTGTTTGCTGCAGGTTTGATTACATATGGAATACATGAGCTTATAGAAGCAGGTGTTGTAAATCCAATTGTAGAAGATGTGTGGAATATTAAACGTTTTCTACCAGAAAGTTTCCCTGACGGTAATCCTGCGACTCCAGAGTGGCTTGAGATTATAGGTTCGCTATTAAAAGCATTATTTGGTTATAATGCGAATCCCTCTTTGTTAGAAATAATAATTTATCCAATATTATTAATTTCAATAGGTTTAATTTCAATGAATTTATGGAAGCGAAATAATTACATAGTTTTAAAAAAATATCCCACTTATGATATTCAGGAACAAGAAAATCAATAAAAAAATTGTTAATATAATTCCATCTTTCCAATAAATTTGCTTCTTTTTTGCAATATAATTAAAATAAATCAAAATTATAAAAAGAATAACCCAATTCCAAAACATAATTACAGAAAATTTAAGATTCATAATTATAATCCCGCTTATGCCAAATGTTATTGCTAAATTCCAAAAGACTTTTCCAATCATACCTCCTAATCCTATTTCTACACTTTTTTTTTTAATTGATTTAAAAACAAGTGTTAATTCCTCTACATTTGTTACAAAAGCAATAATAATAAGACCAAAAAATGCTTCCGGTATGTTAGTTAGTCTTATTATTCGCTCGGCAGAAAAAATAAGTAATTCTCCTCC
>JBHLNY010000220.1:0-6083 GCA_048941065.1 Promethearchaeota archaeon | reverse complement strand
CCTCCTTCTTTCAATAATTTAGCTGACTCTTTTGCCTCTTCTATTCCTTTTTCTGAAAGATCTACATCAGTCCACCCAGTAAATCTGTTTTCTTTATTCCAAGTACTCTCTCCATGTCTTAGCAATGCTAATATATGGATAATTGTTCACCTCAATTTTCTCATTATTTTAATAATTTTAAACTTAAATATATCTATTCATATTTTAAATTAAAACATTTCCGTGTTGTTTTTTTTCATCTGAACTTATAAGAGAGATATAAATTGATTAAAAAAGGTATCCTAAAAGGAGGAAAACGTAAGGAAGCAAATTGGAATAAGACAAAATTAGGCGAACCTTTTAAAAAAGCCTTAGATCGTTTTAAAAAAGATGTTTTAAATCGTAATGATTTTGATCCAACATCATTGCTCCAATTTGGGCTATTCATGTCAATGGGAGTAATTAATATATTAAAGGAAAATGAAGCTAGATTTGGAATAGAAGGACAAAAAGCAGTAAATGATGCGTTAGTAAAAACAGGAGAGATGGTTGGGAATCAGATAATCGAAAATATTGAAATTCCAAAAGAAATAAATCCAATAGAACTGATGAGTTTTTTAACAACTATTATAAATACACAAGCATGGACATCTATAGAGGATCCACGAATCGATAGTGATACCCAGTGTTCATTTAATATATTATGGTGCCCACTCCAAGATGTATATTCAGCTTTTGATTGTAGAGTTCAAAGATATTTAGTACAAGGAATTATAAATGCATTTAGAGATTCAAATCTATTGAACAAAAATTATCAAATAGAATTCACAAAAACAATTCCTGCTGGGGCAAAATGTTGTACATTTATTATTTCTGAGAAAAAGCCAGGAGAATCAGATAAATGGGATACATATTCGAAAATTTTAGAACGTAGAGCATTAAGTAGATTGAATTCTAAAAAAAAAACTTAATCCTGTAACAAGCTAATTAATTATTTTTTTTTTTTTCTAATAAATTGGTGCACATCAAATGGAATTTTGTCTCCACTATCAACAATTCTCCTTATTGCTTGTTTTTTGCTATCTTCAATAGCCTTTTGAGCTGGTTGATATTTACGAGCAGGATTTCCAATATAAATCCAATCCTTATCTAAAATTTGATTTATACGGGTTACGGTCCAAACCCCTAAAGTGCTTCCTTTTCCTATAATAGTTCCTGGGGCAACCACACAATTTGCTCCAAGTACCACATGATCTCCTATAATAACCTTTTTAATTAAGAGATAATCGAAATTATCAATTCGTATAATAATACTTGAAAAAACTTGAGCTCCTTGTCCAATCATTATATTGTTTCCAAAATCAATAAATTCGACATCACTCCATCCATCAAACATAGTACTTTTAAAATCTGCTCTCATATCACACATCTTGAAAGCTAAATTACTTACCCAAGGAAAACAGAAATTATTCCATATCCAAAAAATATACTTTTTAACAGCTATTCTTAGACAAAAGAAATAGTAGTCTCTATCATTTTTTTCTGCTTTAAAGAGACCTTCTTTGGGTTTATGAGATAATTTTAATAGGATTAGTATTAATTTTCCCAGAATTAAACTTAAGACAAGATAAGAGCCCCACCAAGCTAAAATGTCAATTCCAATAGCCAAAATACGCCAATGTAAGAAATTTGAATCCATAGCAAAATTAAAAAACGTTAATATCATTACCGATGGCATAACAAAAGATAAAATATGTAAACTTAAATAAAGGAAAACTGCAAAAAATGTCCAATTAAAAACATTTGTGGTTATAGGGATCTTAGCTAAATTTATTGAATTAGATTCATCCATTTTTATGGTACGTGTTTTATTCTCTATGGAAATCTCCTCCAAGATATTTAATAGTATCATCCTTCTTAAGCCTTTTTGCAGGAAAACCTCCAAATATTCCATTTGCTCCTAATTTATCAAACTTAATTGTAGCACACATTGGTAATATAGTAGAGTTATTTTCAACTTCTAAGCCTGGCATGGCTCCATTTGATGCACTAAAGACACACTCATTACCTAAGTTTACTCCAAAGAAAGTTAAATTTTCCTCACCATAAACTCCATCAACCAAATGATTTGAAATATGAGCGAATGTTCCTATATAACAATTCGTACCAAAATTAATATGACTATGAAAAAATGTATCTTCAAAAATAGTATTTTTCCCTATCTTATTAGATCCTATAAATCTTAATTCCCAATTAATTAACCAAGGGAATGGAGAACGTATAAAAGCAAATACAGGATATTTTAAGAGAAAAGATCTAAAATGATAATAATCCAATACAGTAGAAGATTCATCTAAATTGCGATCAAAGACCCCCTGTGCTGGTCCCCTTTTATCTGCTAATTTATAAAACCATTTAGTAAATAATGCAATAAAAAACAAGTGTAGTAAATAGATTCCAATTAAAATTATGGGAATTAAGAACAAAATCATAATAACAGTCAAATTTAGGAGTAATTCTAAAGAGAGAGAGATTGTTAATATATTAGGGATTAAAAAGCCGAAAAGGAATAGAATAAATAAAAAACCGGGTATTATGAAAGAGCATCCTATAATTATCCACCCTGTAATTATATAGAAATGAAAAGGAACTGATAATTCTTTGGCATGTGCTCTTAAATCTTCTTCTTGAAGTTTTTTCTCCATAGGTTGTTCGAAGATTAAACTCTCAAGTCCTTTTAAATCACTATGAAATTTATCATCCTCCATTTTTTTAGCAGGAACACCCCGATATACCGAATTGCTTTCAAGATGTTGATTCACAATTGTCATAGAAATTACATCAAGGATAGTATTTGATTCTATTGTAGTTCCTGGTAAGACAACAGAATGAGCACCAATAATTACACGATCTTCTATAATCACCTTTTTTATGATCAACTTATCTTGAACGATTAGATTAGACATTATAAGACTACCTTGGCCTATTTTAACGTTTTTACCGAATTCAACAAATTCACAATCAATCCACCCCTCATTCAAGGAATTAGAAAAGGATGTTTTTACTCCTAAAATTTTAAACACTAAAATTTCAAGTAAGGGTAAAGATAATTGACGAGCTAACCATATAGGCCATTTTTTAATAAGTGATCGTAAACTCCAATAACAATAATCTTTATCTGTTTTATTTCTATGAAATATTCCTTCTCTGGGCTTATGTATTAAGTTTATGAAAGATAGAAAGATTTTTGCTACTATAATAGAACTTATTATCAAAATGATAACACTTATGAAAAAAACTATAGGAAAAAGTATATAAAACATCATGTCAAGTTTAGGAAAGTACTGCCAGAAGTACCAAAACCAAAGAATTGATGGTTGAGCACTCAATATTACAATAAAAATATAGAGAATTAGATATTTTTTCTTAGCAAGAGCATTTGTAGTTCTTGGACCTACTCTTAGAGAGGATGGTATAGAAATTCTAAAGTCACTTTAATTTAATTTTAAACAATTAATGTTAAATATTAAAAAAAAGTAATATAAATTTGACTAGTCTACTTAATCCAATAGAAGGATTCTATTTATTAAATTAAACTAGGGGAGTGGTAATTGAAAAATATTAAAAGATTAATAATAATTATTTTTACCATACTTTTGTTCTTGATTGAAGTAATACAACTGAAAATTAAGATGTTTTTAAAAAAAATTCCGTTTATTTAAAAATCTTGCTCAGGGAAATGTTCTTTTTCTTAATTCAAAAGTTTTAAATTCCTTCATTCTACAATTGAATTAAATTCTTCTAACATTGCCAGTTAGTTAGCGATATCTTCTTCCCCAACCTCTTTAAATATTGCATAGATAAAGTAAACTTAAATTTAATATTAAACAAAAATGTCAAATTTTAAATAAAAAAAATAATAACTTAAATTTGATATTCAATCTAATCTAAAAATGGTTTTTTATTCATTAAATTGAATTTAAGGTGTCAAAATTGAAAAATATTAAAAGAACAATAATAATTATAGTTAGCATACTTTTGTTCTTCTCCTTTTTTAGTCAAAATGTAATAAGTGTTACAACTATAGAAGATACAACCATTTCTGCTGATGTTGGTAAAATGTATAAATGGAAAATGACTTATCCTTCTGAAGCTTCGGGAATGAAATTCGCTTATACATTTGAATCAATAGAGAAAGGTGTGCATAACACTGTGGATGCACTACTTGCATATTGCACTATCCAAGTATATTATCCTGGCGTTGGATGGAATACTTGGGTAAACAATAGTTTGTATTTAGCTGCCAACGAAACTCAAAATTATCTTGCCTTCGGAACTTCCATGGGGGGGCCAGTTGTAATCCCAACACCTGTAAATCTAACATTAGTAGCTAAAACTTTTGATGAATCCTTTGTATCTAACTATTCTATTGTCGATAATACAATTATTTTTAATTATATAGATGGTAATACGTACGAATATACCTTTAATACTGAGGGTTTTTTAACTATAGGAGTAGCAAAAGAGGGTGGAATAATGGTATCAAAGTGGGTTTTTGATACTGGTGATAAAGATGAAATTCCATTGGGAAATTATTTCTTAATTTTCTTAGTCATTAGTGTTATCGCATTAGTATATCTTAAAAAACAAAAAATTAAGTAATTTTTTTTATTTTATTTATGAATTTAGAAATATTAAGATTAAAAAATTAGCACTAATTATTTCTGAAATACTTCTTTAGATTTAACTGATTTCACTTTTTTTTTCTTGAAAAAATTGTAAAATATTGATGGCAAATTTTAAATCTTAAAGAAAATTGAAAAGTAATTTATTATTTTTTCATTTATTATTAAAATTCATTTTCAAATATGTTTTAAATGAGGAAAAATAAGAATGGTTGAACCTTTTTTTTGGTGGACAGATGAACAAAAGGAAGTTGCTAAAAGAGTCTCTCAGTTTGTAGAAGACAATTTTGAAGAAGCTGAAAAGTACTTTTGGAATACTAAATTTCCTTGGCCCTTAGTGAGAAAAGTTGCAGAAGAAGGATATTTTGGAGCAGGTGTTCCTAAAAAGTATGGAGGGTTGGAACTAGGCGCTACTGGAGGTTGTATAGTTGCAGAGCAATTGGGACGTCTATATGCAGTAGGTCATGTATTTACAGTGAGCATGTTAGCTGGTTTGGAACAAATGTTAAGATTTGGAACCGAAGATCAGAAGAATAAATGGCTTCCAAAAATCGCAAGCGGAGAGGAATTAGGAGCACTTTGTATAACCGAACCTTTTGCAGGATCTGATGCTGCTAATATTTTTACAACCGCAGAAAAGAATGGAGATGAGTGGATTATAAATGGTAAAAAACGATTCATTACGGGCGCTGGTGTTTCAGATAGATATTTCATATATGCTAAAACAAGTGATGATCCTGCAATTCGTAAACAATATGGTCATTTGACATCTTTTATTGTAGAAAAAGGGAGATCTGGGTTTACACTTGAAAAAATTAATCCGTTAATTGGATTTGATAACGTGCCAAATGGATATATTGATTTTGAAAATGTGAGGATTCCAGATGAGAATCGCATAGGTGCTGTGGGGAAAGGTTGGAATGTAATGATGGCAGGGCTTAACTTTGAAAGATTAATTGGTGCCGCTGTTTTTGGAGGTGTTCTTACTGATATTGTTCCTATACTCTTTTACTATACAAAACGTCGAGTGCAATTTAATCGAGCTACGATTCAATTCCCTGGAATTCAAAACGAAATTGCAGAGATCATTGCGAAAGCAAAATTAGCCAGATTATTTTCTTATCATTGTGCCAAATTAATAGATGATGGTAAAGAACCTATGATTGAAGCTTCTATTGCAAAAATGATAAATACAGAATTCGCGCGAGAAGTTGGGATTAAAGCGATTCAAGTCCTTGGAGGGGATGGTCTCACTAGATTCCTTCCTGCAGAAAGGATACTAAGAGAATCAAAAATAGGAGAAATAGCAGCAGGTACAACAGAAGTTCAAAAAATGATTATATATAGATTTTCTTCAATGCTTCCCACCTATAATGCCCCAGTAAGATTACGATGGAATGATGAAGTAAACGCTCCAAT